>CAMLML010000029.1 GCA_946481095.1 uncultured Cellvibrio sp. | reverse complement strand
TAAATTGGCTGATCGAATTACCAACCTTTCTGCACCACCCTTTTATTGGACCAGGGAAAAGAAAATCAGCTATAGGGAGGAAGCTCTGCTCATTCATAAAGAGCTGCATACCGCAAATAGTTCTCTCTCTGAAAGATTTATTTCTCGTGTAAACACTTATCAGGATTATATTTGAGCTAACCCCTAACGCGTTCCTGAATTTATTTTTAACATTAAATTTAATTGATGACTGATGATCTGGAATTCTTCGAATTGACGATGGGTTAAGTGTTGTTCTGCGGCATCGGCATAGATGAAAGCTAACATGCGCTTGTCTAATTTTAGTGGCGCTAACATTAGATCACCTTTATCAATCAGCTTGCTTAACACACCCAGAGATTCTTTATTTTTATGATCGACTTTAAACCACATAAATTCTTGTAATTGTAAAAACTCATGAAGCAATTCGTCTTTGCTGAGTTTATCCAATTCGATGCGAATGGTTTGTGGCCAGACCTGTGTTTCTTTACCTGCCGTGTAGCGAAACTCTGCGCATTTATAGCGATAGTCAATCATCGCGATGCACACACGCTCAATACTTGACCCTTGGTGCAAGGCAGTGATTCCAACCTGCATCACTTTAGCGATGCCATCACCATTCATTATCAAAGCTAACATTTTATTAACATACTGCTGAAATTCGTAACCGGTTGATGCTTGAACGGGTGTTGCCGTATGGTAATTTTTTGTTTCCGACAATAACTCTTCTTCCATAAGAGTTTCTGGATCGGTAGACGGTTCAATAATATCGGGAGCAGAAACACCATAACATCTGGCGATTTCAGAAGCTTCTTCTGCCATTTTTTTAACTTGTGCTTTGGCTGCCGATTGACTGATGCGATTGATTGATGCCACTTGCACATAAATCTTTTGCATTTCAGGTGATGACAACCCCTTGTGAATGTATTTACTGATTTCCAGGCCCAACTTAATTGCCGCATTAATTGCATGTGGATGATCGCTTGTGCTCCCCACAGGAAACACCAGATCGGTTAGTGACCAGGAATCAATAATTCCTTTATTAATTAATTGAATATCAGTACCCAGATGCGTCATCCCTATAGCCGTCTCACGCTCGGGAAAAAAATTGCGCTCGGTAATGAATGCTTCTGCTGCTGCATTTTCTGTGGCCAATAACGCAAGCTCACCTACATTGTGCAAAAGCGCTGCAATAAACACCTGCTCTTTCAATTCATAATTTAACAGCGGCACTAATGCTCTTGCTTGCACTGCCGCATGAAAGGATTTTGCCAGGCACGCAATAATCATGGTTTTATATTTACCATTGATCAAGCTATCGACAAGACAGGAAGCCAACGCAATATTTTTAAGATTATTGAGCCCCAATAAAACTATACCGCGAGATACAGTTTTAATCGGCACATGCGAATGGTTGTAATGAACCGAGTTAGCAATTTTCAACACTTTTGAAGTCAGATTGGCATCGCGCAATATAATTTGTGTTAACTCATCTGCACGGCACTGATCCTGATTGCTGAGATCGCAAATATCTTTAACAACGGAATTTAATGTGAGTAAGTCCTGATCTGTTAATACTCGCATCCATGCATCATAGCCGCGAATACAACCCATGAACCACCTCAAAAAAACCGGAACTGGATCACAGTTTAGTGCAGCATGGAAAAGCTGCTTAAGAATAAATAAACAGGTTTTGATTATTATTAGAGCGTTAGATTTTAAGAGCACAAAAAATATTGGCGCAATTAACAAATTAATGTTTTTTGCGCCAATTTATTTGCGATGGATTAGCTTCGCTGGTCTGACGGCTCCTGTTCGGCAACAACAAACACAGGCATTACACCTGTGTTTGTTCAAATCATCAATTAATAAGAGACATTTTCACAAATTCATTTTTGTTTAGTTTCACTTCGTCATCCCTGCGATTAATTTTGATTCGTGCCAAACTCTCAATAACTATAACGGAATCCAACAAAATACTGCCGACCAAAGTTACGATAGTATTCGTTGCGTTTTGCGCGGGTATCGTTGTAAAGATGTTCGTAAGTGTCCCCCAAATTTTGCGCTTCAAACGAAACTTGATAGTGGTCGTTGAAGGAATAAGTGAAGGATGCATCTATGTACATACTGTCGGCTGTGCCATCGGCATCTTGTCCATTTAAACCCGGAACAATTCGCAAATAATCATCGCGATAGGAAGCGGACACTCTGCCCTGAAAACCACCCTCTTCATAATACAAAGTCAGGTTGGCAGTATTTTCAGATAAATTAATTAAAGGCAGAACGGCTGTGCGTCCGGCAGCACCGACAGGTAATGCAGGATTTACAATGTAAGTAATATCAGACGTAACGTGAGTGTAATTCGCCAGCAAACCAAAATTTTGCCAAAAACCTGGTAAAAAACTGAAAGGCGTTTGCAGATTTAATTCAACACCGCGCAATGGACCGCCATCGCTGTTAACAGGCCTTGAATAAACAAAATCATCAGTTGGCAACACACCGGTTCCGTTTAATACTTCATTGGGAATACCGAGCGTATTAAATGCTTGAGTAGTACGTAAAGTTGCAATGTAAGTTTTTACATCTTTATAAAAGAAACCGGCAGACACTACCGATCCTTCTGCAAAATACCATTCAGCACTCGCATCAAAAGCATCCGCTTCAATCGGATCAAGATTCGGGTTGCCCTGATTCACCTGACGTGTACCGCCAAACACATTCACCGCACCACCCGGTGTTAATTGGGACAAAGGCGGACGTGTCATGACTCTGGATGCCGACACACGCAATACAATATCGTCTCTGACATCCGCAACCAGATTCATTGAAGGTAACCAATCATCATAATCGCGCGATACAAAAAGCTGTTGGGTATTCACGCCCGCTTCTGCATAACCTACTGCATCCTGTTCAGTTCGCACAAAACGCACACCTATATCACCACGCACAGGAACACCTAATAACTCTGATTTAAAATCACCCTGCACATAAGCGGCGGTATTTTTTTCATCGACTGAATAAATATTACTGCGTGCAGAAGCAAGATCGCGACGCAATTCAAAAACGCCGGTATTGCTATAAATATCAAAAATATCAATAAACGCCGCTTCACTCGGTACCACCCAGGAAGTCGCGGTATCAGCCGGCACACCAAAACCATCGAAGCCGGAAAAAGGTACAACCAAATCCGCAACTGTCACGCCGCTGGGTAGTGAAGGAACATTACGCTCGTTAGCCATTCGCAGTGAATCGGAATCGAAAGAATATTCACGCAAATTCACACCGGATTTTAAAGTCCACACATCTGTTGCATCGAACTCCAAATCAAACGACGCTTGTTCAAATGTATTTTCTACACCCTGTGGGCGCAATCGAATTTCCGGGCCAGTAGAACCACTGACAAAACCCGGTTGTGCAGGACCAAAATAATAATTATCAGGATCGTTGGTATCAAAACCCCAAACAATTCGTGGACGAGTCATGCTGTCGCGGAAGTCGTAAATAAATCCATCGGTATTTAAACGATCAACTTGTATTGTGGTTTCTCTTGGCTCATCGAAATCAGAATCAGAAGCACCTAGTTTAAATTCACCACGCACGCGATCACTGAAATCATGTTTGACCGTCACGCCTACTTGTTGGAAAACCGTATTGAAATCAAAAATAGAGGTTTCTGCACGCAGGTCAACATTATCCAATCTGGCGTAAACCAAATCGTTTCCACGCACTTCGGCTTCACGCACTATAGTTTCCGGTTTTCCCTGTTGCGATTGGCCGCGAAAAATACCTATAGGTGTCAGCAAACTTTCCTGACGCAAACCTTCATGTTTTGAATAAAGCAAATCCAAAGAAACTTCTGTCTCTTCGCTTGGACGCCACTGCAATGAAGTTGTCATTCCCAAACGTTCATTCATTACACTGAATTGCGCAAGGCGGGGAATACGCGGATGGTAAATGCTGGTTGATCTTAATTGGTCGTAAGTAATGCCCACCGGCATTTCACCAAAACACACACCGGCAGCATTCATGGGATCACACCAGCCACCGTTATCCGTCATGCGATCCCAATTCAAATTGTGACTTGCCTGACTGATTTTATTGGATTCGGAATAGGCCATCGAAAACAGAACGCCAAGTGTGTCATCCAAAAAAGTATTCGAAGCGAGCAATGCGTAACGCGGATCTGTTTCTTCGCTCAGATCGTTGTAACCCATTTTGGTTGATACCGTAAATTGCGGGCCGGTTTTATCAAAAGGTTGCGCCGTTTGTAAATCCACTGTTGCGCCCAAAGATCCCTCTTCCGTTTCGGCTGATGGCGTTTTACGCACTGTCAAACTATTAAAAAGTTCGGAAGCAAACACATTAAAATCAAAACCGCGTGTGCGATTGATGCCTTCAAAACCATTGGAAGCGGTTTGCGCTTCAAGGCCATTCAAACGCACCCGCGTATAATCCGGCCCCAAACCGCGTACAGAAATGCTGCGCCCTTCACCACCGTCGCGCGCGACAGCAACACCGGGCACACGCTGCAATGATTCAGCAAGATTGTTATCTGGAAATTTCGCAACATCCTCTGCTTTGATAACATCCACCACTCCTGTTTCAGCGCGCTTCTCGCCTAACGCCGAAAAAAGACTGGAACGAAAACCTGTCACCATTAACTCTTCAACGTCTGCACTTTCTTTTTGTTTATCCTGGGCATGTACTGGCAGGTTGAATGTGCCACACAAAGACGCCACTGATACCCACAATAGATTTTTGGCAAACCTTCCACATTTTACGTTTGTCATTATTTTTACCTTAAGGATGAATTGATAATTAAATTATCGATATTGACCCATACAAGGTTGCCGAAATGTCTATTGCTTGTTTTCGAAACAATTATCGTTGCTTTGATGTCGCGATGAGATGATTAAAATTACAATCACTTATTACAAAAAATAAGTGCGGCGGAAATTACCTTACTGGAATTCTGTGTGTCAATTGCAGTAATAAATTCTGCGCCAAAACTTGAATAATTGTGCTATAGCAGAATAAACAGTCACAATGACTCTTTGATTATGATGTGTAATCTGAAGCCAATTGAGATACTCATCACACGCAAATAATCATGCATGATTGAACGACATCAACACATTTATTGCGTGATAGAGAAAACGATTTTTTTGTAACAGACTGATTGATAACCAGCGCCCGACTTCACTAACATCGGGCGCTTGAAATTCAAAATAAAATTAATGCGCAGTATCAACGCCTCCTGCCAATGCTGATTTGATTGATTCAGCCAGCGGAGTTGTAGCGCGACCAATTAATTGGCTGAGTTGATGTGAATCGTCAAACAATGAGCCTTTAGCAGCGCTGGCATCGGATGAAGAAAGCAATTGCGCGAGCCAATCGGGTAAACCCGCACCTTGCAATATGGCTTTATATTCTGCTGCAGGTAAATTGTTGTATGGAATTTGTTTGCCCGTTTGTGCAGAAAGTTCGGCTGCAAATTCTGCCAGGGTATAACCCCGGTCACCCGCCAGTTCATAGATTTTGCCAGCCTGATTCTCGCGCACCAAAACTTCAGCTGCAGCGGCTGCATAATCAGCACGTGCTGCCAGTGAAATTTTTCCATCACCCGCACTACCGATCAACGCATTAAATTGCAACGCAGTCGGAATTGCTGCTGTGTAATTTTCGGTGTACCAACCATTACGCAAAAACACAAACGGAATAGCTGATGCCTTAATCAATTTCTCGGTTTCCTGGTGTTCAACCGCGAGATCCATTATCGAATGCTCTGCATTCAAAATACTGGTGTAAACCAACAACCCTACTCCGACTTTGGTTGCTGCGTTAATGACATTGCGGTGTTGATTCAAACGTTGCCCCACTTCAGAACTGCTGATCAGTAACAATTTATCAATACCTTTCAGCGCTGCTTCCAGAGAATCAGACTGGTTGTAATCCGCCTGACGAATCTGCAAACCTTTCGCTTGCAGATCCCCTGCTTTGGATGGATTACGCACCAGTGCAACCACTTGAGCAGGAGGAATTTTTTTCAGTAATTGGTCGATGACCAAACGACCCAGTTGGCCGGTAGCGCCCGTAATTGCGATCATGATTAACCTCATAAAATGAATGTGAAAATACTTGCCCGTGCACAGGTTGGGAACAGCATACCAATCAAACTTACTTTTAGTAAGTACGCACAAAAAGGTAAGCATAAAATCAGAATGAACGTGTAATTAATACCGCTTCATGACACACCAATTTTTTTCTTAAATTCACACCATCATCCCTATTTCACTTCGTCATCCTCATTTCACTTCGTCATCCCTATTTCACCTCGTCATCCCTGCGACGGCAGGGATCCAGCTTCACGAATAAAGGAAAATTTAATTCGTGCAAAGCATCATTAAATTATTGTTGAATTGGTGGATGGTTAATAATTGAATTTGGCGCATTAATTTACAAAGAACTTAAAGCATGCATACCCACTTGCCATAAATTGTTTACGCTGAAATACTGAAGTCCAAATTTTTAATCACAGCATTCAACTTTCAGAGATATTATGACCAGATCTTTAAAGGAAACAGTGAAGTATTATGAAAACTTACGAGATACAGTTTTCGAATTTGTTGAAAGCGAATATCAAGCTTATGGAATAAAGCTTAAAGAGATTACTTTTCGAGATGTTCAGGAAGCTGATTCTTGGGCAAGTCAATGGAAAAATGAGAAACGAATTGCATCCTGGCAATGGTCAAAAATGTATATGGATTACCATTCAAGTTCAGGCATTAAACGATTTGATTTGGCGCTCCATCAAAATGGTAAATTGCAAGCACTCTGCTACGGAGTTCCTAGCAGAGGAAAATACATATTAAAACTTCATGCGCTGGAACGATCACCCATTAATAACCCAATTCGCGGAAAAGTACTGAGCATCGTTCTTTTTGCTGCTGATGCATATGCAAGGCTCATAGGCGCTGAAGAATTATGGCTCTGCAACCCTGTTAGTGCTGCACATGTAAAATTATATTCGCAAGCAGGCTTCGAACCGCACTTCAACAATCTTGGAGTGGCTACACACCTTTCATTGAGGCTGAAATAATGAGCAAATCAACTGACCTTGACAAGCTGGAAAAAATTAAAAAAGAACTTAGCCTTAGAAAGCAAGCCTATGAATCTATAGAAGAATCTATGGAAGAAGGCGACGACAGAATTCTAGGCCCGAGAAACGATCTGGAACTGCAGAAAATGAAAAAAGATATTGAGGAATCAAAAAAATGAAAACTGACGAGCCTAAGTATCAAAACAAAAGTGAAATTCTTAAAAAACTGAGCGCAGACAAGAAAAAGATAAAAGCGGAATCTGAAGAGTTGGCTAAAAAGATTAAGCCAATAACGCAGAAAAGTGGATAAATATTAATTTCAGTATCAGTTTGGTATCAGCAAGAAAAATAAGCAATTACCAAGTTACTGATGAGTTGAGTCAATAGTGATTTGAAGCTAGACTGAGGGAATGTTTAATGGCTGGTTTGTGCTCAAAGCGGATGTGTAATTTTACTCCGACTCCAGATATTCATTGCCGTTTTAATATTAATCCTATAAACAAAATACAAATAGCAGGAGCATATGAATACACAACTATTTAATGCCAAAGAATCGTCCTCAAAAAGAAAGATAATTTCATTTGCATATCTCGCTCAAGCGTCCAAAGATGACGCGGATCTTATTGGCGGCATATCCTCTATTTTTAAACCAATTGCCAAACAATTTGCGGGTGATATTTTTGAACCGGAACATTTTTGCAGCGTGGTCAATGATTTATATGGACTTAAAATTCATCCATGGGCTGCAATGGATTTAACCAAGCGACTAGCTGCAAACGGAGTTTTGATTGAAGAAAAGCTTGTAGATAATATTATTCGATATAGGTATGCGAATATAGATGAAGAATATTCTGATGTGCGCGAATCGGACATAACACTAGTAGTCAATAAATTTATAGAATATAGCGAACCTAAACTGGAGCAATACAATATTTCATTAAACAAACAGGAGCTAGGAGATAGCTTTTTAAATCACTTAGTTGATCTAAATTTCATTCAGACGACACTCAGAGCTGAAGTGTTAGTTAAAAGTGAATTGAATGAAAAGGAATTAATGGATGAAGATAAGGAAAACTGGCGGCATACAGTTAGAGAGGCCTCAAGAATCAATTCTTTATGCGCAGGGTTTGTTCTACATGCTTTCCATGTTGACCAAGATCTGTATGAACTGATTTTGAAAATTGTATCTGGTGCTTTAATTGCTGAAGTGGTTTTGAACTTTCAAGAGCCCGCACTCGATGCATCGATGGCTAGAGTGAATATTATACTCGACACTCCTTTTTTGATGGCTCTATTTAATCTTACTTGCGAAAAGGAACACGAATTCGCAAATCAATTGTGTGCCCAGATAGTTGAGCGTAATGCGACCTTAGCGGTTTACGAGCATTCAATTGAAGAATTAATTGGTAATTTAAAAGCGGTAATAGTCAGCTTTGAGACAAATAGATCACATGGCGCAACAGGACGAAGATTAAGAGATAAGACATTCAATACATACCTTCGTCAAGTGCTAAAAGACCCAAGTATTGTGCTGAAACAAAGAAATATTCGCGTTCTAAAAGATTTGACATCTGAAGGATCGCTAAAATTCTTTTCGACGGAACTAGAAGAGTCGTTGTGCAATACTTTTGGATACTATTACAACCGCATCGCGCAGGAGCGCGACGCTAGATCGATAGCTCTCACTATGCGGTATCGAAATGGTGCAAAGACTAAACTAAAAGAGTTTTATAATTGCAACCATATCTTCCTTACCGAAAACTCATTTATCCCTGACAAATCCATGGACTTCATGTTGAGACACCGATTGCTCTCAGAAGCACATGTCCCTCCTGCGGTTTCTGGTAGATACATATCAGGCCTCTTATGGGTTCTTTTCGGAGCGAAAGGTAAAGATCTTTCGAGGCAACTATTGCTTGCAAACTGTGCAGCGGCACTTGAGCCGAAAAGCGATGTAATTGCAAAGATGCATCAGTTCTTGACAAGAACTGATGCATCACAAGCTGAATTGTTTGACGCTCTGATGGGGCAGGAAAGAGCCGGCCAATATTTGATGCAGTATTCACTCGGCGACGCCTCTTTGCTTACAAGAGACAATGTAGAGACCATCTTAAATCATCTCAAAGAGTCATTGACCGAAAAAATACAAGCTCAAGCAACAACTCAAATTGAAGCGGAGAGATTATCTGCGCTGCAGAAACAACAAGCGCTTGAGCGCGACTTCGATGAGTTGATTTCTCAAAAAGATGCCGAGAATATTCAAATAAAAAGTAAGCTGCTTGATTCAGAAACTTTAACATTTGAGAGCTCAGAAAGAATCAGAAAGCTTGAATTGGCTGCCGCTGAGAATGCTTTAAAGATGCAAGAGCAACAACGGAAAGATGAAGAAAATTATCAGAACAGCATCAATAAAGTTATGAAAGAATCTGAAAGTAAAATGAAAAATTGGCAAATTTCTGTTGATTTAATAATTCTTTTTATTTCAGTTTTAGCTGCAATATTATCTTCATCATTTGTACAAAGCAAAGGACTAAATCTCACAGCATTAATCCTAGGTTTCGTACTATCTCTACTTAGCCTTGAAGTGGTAAAGCTATACCTATTGAAAAAATTTTTCATAAAAATAAGGGACAATAATTTCGATAAATTATTAGACCAGAGAGATATTGTCTTTGATCAGGAGCGATATAAATTAGATTGGACCAATCTTTTGGTTAAAAGACTTACTTCCACCAACGAAACAACAGAAGCAGAAGCAGCATCAGCAAACTCCAAGGATGGATCAATAACTGGCAGCCAATAGATAAGAGCAAAAATTAACGTCCGCTATTGGCCGTTAAGCGCTGCATTTGATTCCTCACCCTCACTCAGACGCGCCTTAGTTGAATTGAGTGCCGCCTAGGATTTAGGGTTGTAACATGGCCAATGCTTTCATTTAAAGCAGAACCAATATTAACGAACAATAACGATGCAAAAAGACATTAAAATCAACAGAAAAAATTTGCAAATATAAAAACCTAAATTTTTTTATTGACACACCAAAATATTGTCTGTATCAGTATCAATAAATGCTTTTACAATTGCAATCACTATTATTTGAAACAGTTCATTGTTTCTTTTATTCTCACGACAGGAATTGGATTTATGGACAAATTAATTTCGAAAGAATTTAAAAATCATATGCAAAATGCATTTATTTTTAAACGACGCCTTTTAAGATATGAAATCTCTAGCTTTGATTTTGGAAAAAAATATATAAAAGGAAAAGAAACCGATCAATATTCTATTACCTGTTATGTGAAGAAAAAGCTGGATTCAGATACTGTTCCAAAAAATAATTTTATTCCGAAAAAAATAGAATATCAGGTTAACGGAAAAAAATATCAAATTTTGACCGATGTAGTACAAGCCAAAGCGAAAATTATTCTTCAATCAAAAATTGTCCCAGGCAACATCACAAGCTCATCGTCAAGTTATGCAACAATTGGCTTAGTGGGTAAGCATAATCTATACGGCGATATATTGGTTACTGCTGGTCATTTTGCGAGAAAAGGAGAAATAGTTGTAGCCAAAATCGACGATACGAAATTTGCAACAGCAAAAGTTGAGCATTCTATGCGAGGCACCGTTAGAGACTTCGCAATCCTAAAAATAATCGATGAATTAGACTACCCCAAACTTCCTCTGTGGAAGGGATTTTATGACGCAACAAAAATAGAAGATGTTGGAAAAAAACTCTATGTTGCTATTGAACCATTTTATTTCAAAGAAACGAAATGCAGATCGGTATGTGCATATTTCTATGATGAGAACACTAATTGCTCATATGACCAAGTTATATCTACTGATCGAGTTACGGTTAAAGGAAACTCTGGCGCAGCACTTGTAGATGAAAACCAAAATTTATGGGGATTATTAATCGGTGCTTTTAATAATAGATCAATTTTTATGCCGATACGATTTTTATTAGAAAGCGGGAAAATTCAATTAATTTAGAGGAATGATTCATGAACAAATATAGCTTTAGAATAACGTTGGCATTTCTTGGATTAACTACCAGTTGTTGTTTATATGCGGAAAACAAACCATTTCTTGTCGCATTAAATGAACTGTATTCAAAGGAGAATAGCAAAAATCCGGAACATTTTTATTTGAGCTGTGAGCCAAATTTTAAGAAGGAGTATAGTTGGGCGTTAGCAGATAAATTGGATAAACTCGCCTCACTAAGCGATTTACTCTATGAGGCAGCAGGTGCTGGCAGTTATAAAAATTGTAAATTGGGCATACCCAATTCAGACGCAGATCCAATTGACGTGAAGGCGCAAGAGCCCTCTACTCCCCCTATAGTAAAGTGTGATAGCAATAGCGACGCGATCCAAAATCTTCAGAAACAAGTCAAAAGTGATGTCAAGTATTATGTGGGATCTTCGGTATTCATTTTTGATGAAAACCAATTGTGTTTTTATGAGTACTATCCAAGAAAACTATTAGGCAACTCAAAAACCTACAGGAACAATAGCAGGCTTGCGGTGGGTGATGATATATACATCGCTACTACAGGAGACGTCACGATTAATTTTGATGCATGTAAACCGGTTTCCTACTTTAGGCCCGTGAACGACGAAACAGATGAGATAGTTCAGACCTCTAAAATTTCATTGGAGCCAACAATATATAGCTGTGATTCATTAGAGAATAAATTAATTGTAAAAAGCAAAGGTAAAACAATTTACGAACAAAATATCGCACAGCAAGAACGATATCGTGCGACTTTTCAAATAGGTATAGTCCGTACCTCCTTAAATGATCAAACCTATACGACATTTGACTATGGTGACGGCACTGTTATTCGCGCCGAGAAAGAAGAAGAAGTAAAACATCCAATTTATACTGGCAGCTTGGTGCTGTATGGACTTCCTCATTACATCTCAAGCTTCACCAAAAAAGATTCTTCATATTTAGGACGAGATTTATTAAATGATAATCAATTTTTTGACAGGGTTGGCCTTGGATTCACTTTTGGTTTAAGTAAACCAGAAGATTTACTTGGTATTGGATTGACATTTGAATTGGCATCAGGAATTAATCTCACGTACAGCAAACTATGGAAGAAAGTTAATGTATTGGATGGTTATAAAATTGGAGATCAATTTTCCGGAGCCGCAAACACTATTCCTACAAAAGAAACCTGGAACGACGAAAATGTTGTGGGAATAAGTATAGATGGTCGCTACTTATCTAAATTCTTTTCCTCTGGAAAATAGGAGGATTTTATGCAATCACCATGGAAATTTGTAGACTGCAATGTGGTTAGTCCTAACATTAAATGTTCTCAAACCACGACGGATGACAAAAGAATATTGAGTGTTATTTTTGATAACGCCACATCCGAAAATAGTCCTATTGAGATCATTTTGTCCTTGGACTCACCCTATCTATCTTCAAAAACTGTATGTATAGGCATTCGAGGGTTTAGTTTTTATAGCAAAGGCTTCCATTCGTTGGAACTGAACAGCTTTCGAAGAACAAAAATATGGGAGAAGAGAAAACCCCGAGAATCTAATTTTTATATCCCTCTGAGATTAACTGCTTTTCGAAATAAGTTGGTATTCAGTTTATTAATTAATTCCAGCTCTGCTGAAAATCAGCTCACCATTGATTCCATTGACTTTTGTAGTCCAAAGCCTAGCGATTAAATTCGAAATATCTATAATCAACGCCTTCGGAATGTTCATTGCCTGATTCAATCACGAATGATTTGTATGATTATTGGGTCAATAGAATAACTGGAGGCAGTAGTATTAACGAATGTCCGCTCTTGGCTGAAATCAAAAATCAAAAAAAATAACACTATTCAACATGCAAACAGCTGGATCCCCGCCTTCGCGGGGATGACGAAGTGAAATTAAATCTGCCTCACCTCTTCAAAAAAATGTTCGCTAACAAGAATGCAATTGAGGAAATATTTTTAACCAACGTCAAAGAATGCAGAAACGAAATGTTGGCAGTTTTTGTAAAAAATAAAATCACGAAAATCCCCGCATTACGCTTTGCTTCATACGGGCTACAAGAGCGATTCTTATGATGAACAATGAACGCGTTTTTTGTGTTCTTTTTAATGATTGAATGGCCCAGCCGAACGGCTGGGCTTTTGGGGAGGGGATTAACGGTTTTGGCAAGCAGGTCTGCTTAAACCCAATACGTAATAAATGTCACCAGCAAGTGGTGAGTTGTATGGGGTTTCGCCGTGTTTTCCAGCGGTTTTTATCACGTAATTAACCAGATCCTGGCCAGCAGGTAAACGCCACTTGGTGATCATGTTTTGTGATGCAGTGGTGTAGTTGCTTGCAAGATCCGCGACTGTGCCATTGGTTGCAGTCAACGCAGTTTTGGTGGTGCTGGTTAAATCGCAAGTCGCGTTACCGAACCACAAAAAGTTGCGGTCATTTCGGAAGCTGCCATCACTGATATCTTTAAACAAATTATTGCTGATTTCAGTCAGTGAAGCTTCAACTGTGCTCTTCTCTTGATGCACTGAATTAACCATAAATACACTGTCTTCCATCAACGCACTGGCGCCTACACGCAAACTCAAAATTTGGTTGCGATAGTTAACAAACACGTTATTGAACATGTGGGTTTTACCATGACGCAACAGTGGTACGCGACGCAAAGTGTTGCCTAACAACTTGTAGCTATCGTCAGTAGTAACAAATGCGTTGTTGTGCATAGTGGTTGTAATTTGTTTATCGATAGTGTGACTATCACTGGAACCATGCAGCACGGCGCGTTTCACATTCACCAAACGGTTAAATGACATAGTGACGTTGTGTGCGCCAACTTTTACGTCAAATGCAGAGTCGCCTGTGGTATCAAAGGTGTTTTTGTGAATCCAAATATCCGTTGATGCACCTGTTGAGCGAATCATATCCGGATCGCAATAATGGTCTTCAGTATGGCCCGCACCTTTGAAGCTTAAGTGAGTCAGGATCACGCTTTTCGCTGTTTGTGTCGGCGTGCCGGTCATATCTTTACCAATCGCAAAACCGCTGAACAAGAAGTAAGCCTCACTACCTCGACCGTCGATGGTTTTGTTAGAACCTATAACGGGGTTGCGAATTGGGTTATTGGATTTGTTCATGGCAGTGTTAAAGAATTGCGCAACGCAGTTGGCTTCACTCACACCGTTTTTGCTACACCACTGTTTGTAGTTGACACATTCCTCTTGGGTCGAACCTAAAATCGACTGCACTGTTGGGTTACTACAACCCAGGCGGTACATACCAATTTCGCTGGGTTGAGCGAATTGCACTTTGTCGAATACGATCCAGTTATGCGCTTCACCTGTAATGGCATCCAACAATTGTTGCTCAACTGAAACACTGGAGTTTTTGGTGATAACAGTCAGTTTGCTGTTGCCGTTTGGATCAAAACCGCCCAGTGCTTTTTCGCCATATCCAACCGGAGTACCCAGGGTTTTCGAAAGACAGGAAACAATTTCCTGATCCGTCTTCAATGAAGTATCACGCCAGTTAACCGATGGGTTGGTTGCCAAACGAATACAGTCTTCACTCAAGCTGGTGTTGTTGGCAACTGAAGAAGAGCGGCTGCTTGCAACGGATGAAACACTGCTGCTGACAACTGAAGATGAGCTACGACTGGATGAAGACGAGCTACTGCTAGATGAAGACGAGCTACTGCTAGATGAAGACGAGCTACGGCTTGATGACCTTGAACTGGAAATAATTGAAGTACTTGATGACCTTGAACTTGAAACAGTTGAAATGCTTGATGATCTTGAACTGGAAACAGTTGAAGTGCTTGATGACCTTGAACTGGAAGAGCTTGTAGACGTTGTCGTACCGGTTACATTGTAGACTTCAAATTCTGCAATGCCTGGTGCGCTGGACGCACTTACAATCAAATTGATTTTTTTAGAAGTACGGCTGCCCAAATCAACAATTTTTTCAGCGCCTATCGTTGTACCGGTCGCGTAGACAGTACCGCTATCGTTATCCACCAATTGCCAGGAAGTAATCTTGCTGCCGGATTCGCGCAGAATCACTCTGTTAAAGGTTACAGCACTACCCCACTTAATGGACACACGTTGATTGCTTGTGCCTTTAGCTACAGAAATACTGGCTGTGTTGCCATCGCGCACCAGTTTTGTGTTGTCAAAACCTGAACCATCTGCACCTGCTGATGGCCCTGTAACGGCGAGGTTTGAACCCAATGTTTGGGCTTGCAATCCAGTCGCAAACAAACTTGATGCAGCGCTTAAGGCTACATACTGACTCAATCGAAATAGTTTTTTTAACTTCATTTTTTGATACCTTGGTAATACATCGATGATTGTGCTTAATAGTTAATTTATGTTTATTAAAATATTAAGCCGTGTAAACAACACACCTCACTCGCATCGCGAGAGCAAAGACCGAAGACGCCAATACCAATATTATCGACAGATTGCGGGTTTAATTTTTATTAGTCGCAAATCCTTGCGCACATACTGAACATCAACCCTTTTGAGGTCAAGATAACTGAATCATGGAACGAAATATTGGTTACACATAGGTCTTTGATTTGTTACGGTGTTCCGTTAAGTATCATCTTCCATGTGATTATTCGCGGGGATGACCAAGTGAAATTAAATCTGCCTGACCTCTTCAAAATAAATGTCGTCGTATCCTTTACTCTTGAGATGTTGAAAAACCCGTTCGCTGACGAGAATGCAATTGGTGTCTTCGTGAACCAAAAACAAATCCAGGTCACCTACTTTTTGGCTATCGATAACCAGGTCGTTTATAAAATTCATGGATTCATTTGGCTGATCTGGACTCGCAGCATCGTTTAACTGTTCGTAATCCGATTCATCCATAACAGCACAGGACACACGCCCAATTATATTCAAAACAACATAATCATTAATCACTTTGTTGTTGACATGATCGTGTATCACAACTGGATGCACTTCTATGTTATCAACACCGATTGCGCGCAGATCCTGATAAAACTGTTTGGTACCAATGAGCGCTGGGGACATAAAGATTGTAGGCAAAATGCCTGTTTGATCTTCATCATCCAAATCACAAATGAGCGCGCCTTTGAAAGGTTCACCATTTTCGTTATCGGTATAGTCAACAAATAAACTACCCGTTTTGGTTTGCATAAAATCGTGGCTTCTCTTGAATATAACGGCTCGCTCCTTTCCATCCCACGTTTCCAAAAGTATTTTGTCCGACATTTGATAAAACTTCATCTTTCACTCCCCAACCACAACAACAACAATTTATGCGCCACCCTCTTGATAATTGCGACCCAGCTCAAATTCAAGAGTTGATGGCAACTCAAGCAATAATGAAATTGTATGGCACAAAGATAAAAAGATTTTCCAGGATGCAAAAACCAAAGCAGAAAAACAAATATACGCGCATTATATTTTGAATATTTAACATGCCGTTAAATGGTTTTGCTATTTTCTGATACCTGCACAGCGTGCATTTTCTAACGGCAGCTTTGACTGCCGTTTTTATTTGTGGATCGGTACATAATTTATACACCACAACTTCCCAATCGCAATAAATGCTGCCACACTGCACAAGCCTTTGATTTTTATGGAAAACTGATTTTATGACATGCCCTGATTTCGAATTATTACGTAAAGAACCCTTAACACATTTACATTGTGTGCTTGAAGAATACCGCCATATAAAGACCGGGGCGCAGCATATTCATTTGGCGGCGAATAATGATGAAAATGTTTTTCTGGTGGCCTTGCGTACTTTGCCTATGGATTCGAAAGGGGTTGCGCATATTCTTGAGCACACGGCTTTGTGCGGTAGCAAAAAATACCCGGTGCGCGATCCATTTTTTATGATGGTGCGGCGGTCACTCAATACTTTTATGAATGCATTTACCAGTTCCGATTGGACGGCCTACCCTTTCGCCAGTCAAAACCTGAAAGATTTTAATAATTTGTTGGATGTTTATCTGGATGCTGTATTTTTTTCACGGCTTAATGAATTGGATTTTGCGCAGGAAGGTCATAGATTGGAATTTGCCGAACCGGAAAACCCGGATTCTGATTTGGTGTTCAAAGGCGTTGTTTACAATGAAATGAAAGGCGCTATGAGTTCAGTAACCTCTCAACTCTGGCAAAGCTTGTGCAAATATCTCTACCCTACTACCACTTATCATTACAATTCCGGTGGTGATCCTGAACATATTACTGATTTAACTTATCAGGAATTGTTGGATTTTTATCGCACACATTATCACCCCAGCAATTCTATTTTCATGACATACGGCAATACGCCAGCCGCTGTGCATCAGCAAAAATTCCAGCAACAAGCCTTACAACATTTTGAAAAACTGAATCAAATTATTCAGGTTGAAGATGAAAAACGTTATTTTTCACCGATTGCCATTGAAGAAGCCTACCCGGTTGACTCGGAAGAAAATATTGAACACAAAACCCATCATGTTGTGGGATGGTTGTTAGGTAAAACCACCAATCTGGATGATTATCTGGAAGCGCAACTTCTGTCCAATTTATTATTGGACAACAGCGCATCACCCTTGCAACACGCATTGGAAACAACCGAATTGGGTGAAGCACCCTCGCCTTTATGTGGCCTTGACGATTCATCGCGTGAATTGGCTTTTGTGTGTGGGCTTGAAGGTTGTGTGCGGGAAGATGCTGAAAAAGTAGAGCAATTTATTTTGCAAACACTTTCCAGCATTGTCGAAAAAGGGATTGCCAAAGAAGAAATTGAAGCGTCACTGCACCAATTGGAATTGTCACAACGTGAAATTGGCGGCGACGGATATCCTTATGGTTTACAGCTGATTTTACAGGCTTTAACTGCCGCTACACACAGAGGTGATGCAGTAGCCTTGATGGATTTGGATACAGCATTAACAAAACTGCGTGAAAAAGTGGCTGCTCCTGATTTCGTTGCCCGGTTAATTAACAAATGGCTGCTCAACAACAAACATCGTGTACGTTTGACCTTCAGGCCTGATCTTCAATTTGCCGATGAACAAAAAGCAGCAGAAAAAAATCGTCTGGCTAATATCAAACAAAACTTAACCCGTGATCAACAAGATTTTATTATTCAACGCGCAAAAGATTTACAACAAAGACAGCAACAAGTTGACGACGACAGTATTCTGCCGAAAGTGACACTGGCCGATGTTCCAGCAGAATTGCATTACACACCGGGCAGCCATGAAACAGTGAATCAGTTTCCACTGCGTCGTTATAGTGCGGGCACTAACGGCCTTGTGTATCAACAATTAGTCATGAAATTACCCGATTTGTCGGAACAACAACTGACTTATTTGCCGCACTATTGCCAAATACTCACCGAAGTCGGTATTGGTGATAAAGATTATTTACAAACACAACAATTGCAAGCCAGTGTGGTGGGTTCATTAAATGCATTTTCAAGCATTCGTTCACCGGGAAATGATATTCAGGTGTGTGATGCCTATTTAACAATCTCCAGCAAAGCGCTGGCTCGACAACATAAGGCCATGAATCAATTGATGCTGGACACACTTGAAAAAGTCCGCTTCGATGAACATGAACGCATTCATGAATTGATGACACAACAACGCGCACGCCGCGAACAAAGTATTACTGGCCACGGGCATAGTTTGGCCATGACAACGGCCTGTTCAGGTATGAGCCCCGTTGGAAAAATTTCACATCAACTCAGCGGTATGGAATCCATCAGCCAACTCAAAAAATTGGATCAATCATTACAGGATTCCGCAGCACTTGAAAAATTTGTTGGCGAACTTGCTGCTATTCACGACAAAATCCGACGTGCGCCCAAACAATTTTTATTAATTGGCGACGATGAAAAAATGCAAGATTATTATCAAAGCTTGCAAGCTTGTTGGCAGCCAACCGAAGCAGACAATCATTTCCTTCCCTTCCAGCATCGTCCGGTTCAGGAACAAATTCATCAGGCCTGGATCACCAACACTCAGGTTAATTTCTGCGCAAAAGCCTATCCAACTGTTGCCGCTGATCATTCAGACGCAGCAGCCTTGACAGTGCTGGGTGGTTTTTTACGCAACGGCTATTTGCACCGGGCAATTCGTGAACAAGGCGGTGCTTATGGCGGTGGCGCAGGACAAGATCATCAATCGGGTGCATTTCGCTTTTATTCTTATCGCGATCCCCGTTTTACTGAAACTTTCGCCGATTTTGATCGCGCAATCGACTGGCTTATGAATGAAAAACATTCGGCGCAATCACTTGAAGAGGCCATATTGGGTGTGATTGGCAGCATGGATAAACCCGGATCACCCGCAGGCGAAGCTAAAAGTACTTTTCATGCCGAATTATTTGGACGTACGCGCGAAAAACGCGAAAAAACCAGACAACAAATTTTAAACGTGACTATTGCTGATTTGCAGCGAGTCGCTGCTCATTATCTGATCCCGGAAAAAGCCAGCAGTGCAGTGATTACACACAATGAATTATTAGCTCAGGCAAAATCACTGAATTTTGATATTCGTAGCTTGTAATAAATAGACAATGGTTGTCGCAATTTTCCGGGCGGCTATTGGTGTTGTTACGGAAATTGCACTAGCATTGCTAGTTATTGAATTGCTTGGGCTGAAGCCGTGAAGACAAGGCTGCATATCGACATATGATTGTTTCACCACCGGAATATTCTGCAACCAGCCACCCCGGTTTGTTGCGCGACAACAACGAAGATACTTACCTCTGTTTACCCGAGGCGGGAGTTTGGTTGGTTGCTGATGGTATGGGTGGTCACGAAGCGGGTGAAGTCGCCAGTGCAATTGTCAGAGACACTGTCGCCCAACAAATTCAATCCAATCCCGGTGCTGAATTAAAAACCATTATTCAGGCTGCACATCAGGCAATTTTACAATCGGCTGCTTCGGGAATTGGTGCTATTGGCATGGGCTCAACCGTTGTTGCCTTACAATCCCGCGACAAAAATTTTTCCGTTGCCTGGGTTGGTGACAGCCGCGCTTATCTCTGGACTCCCGATCATAAAGGCGGGCGACTGCAACGTCTCAGCACTGATCATTCTTATGTACAAATGCTTGTCGAAAAAGGCGTGCTAACACCTGAACAAGCGGATATTCATCCTGAAAAAAATATCATTACCCAATGTTTGGGCATGCAGGAGTTGGATCAAGTCAGTGTTGATGCCATACAAGGCCAGTGGCAATTTAATCAATGGATTTTATTATGCAGCGATGGCTTAACGGATGAAATGAATGACGACACTATTGCACAAATACTTTCCTTGTCCGATAACAGTTTGACCGCAGTCGATCAACTTTTACATGCCGCGTTAACCAACGGCGGACACGACAATATTACATTGCAAATTATTGAATCCCCTTTAAGACCGCATCCATTTTGGCTTTCGGTACAACAGTGGATTCCGCATCTCACCGGCAAACCTTATCTTGATGCCGGTTTATTTGGTGCAACAATAGCGTTATTAATTTTCAGTATTTTCCATTTATTTTTTTGATCAATTCAGTTAACGAGTTATGGCATTACAGATTCCCGGTTACAGGGTAATACGCAAAATCAATCAAGGTGGCATGGCCACTGTTTACCTGGCAATTCAAATCAGTGTCGGGCGAATTGTTGCGCTCAAAGTAATGAACCCCCTGTTAAATACTGACCCTGCTTTTAGCGAGCGTTTTCAATCTGAAGCCACTATAGTTGGACAATTATCCCATCCCAATATTGTTTCTGTTTATGACATTGGCCATCATCAGGGACTCAATTACATTGCGATGGATTATTTACCCAATGGATCAGCGCATGAAAAAATGATCAACGGCATCACCGGTGAAGAAGCACTGGGCATGTTGAAACAAATTGCCAGTGCACTGGATCATGCACATGAAAAAGGTTACATACATCGCGATATAAAACCCGAAAATATTTTATTCCGCGCGGACAATACAGCAGTGCTAACGGATTTCGGAGTTGCCAAAGGCATTTCCATGAGCTCACGTATGACTCATGCCGGCACAGTTGTGGGCACACCTCATTACATGAGTCCCGAACAAAGCAAAGGAGTGAATGTTGATGGCCGTTCGGATCTCTACAGTTTGGGAATTGTATTTTTTGAATTATTAACCGGTACCCTCCCCTATCAAGGTGATGAGGCCGTTACTGTTGCGCTCAAACATATCAGCGCGCCCTTACCGAAATTACCCACAACTTATTCTATTTACCAACCGCTGCTCGATAAATTATTGGCAAAAGATCCGCAACAGCGTTTTCAGCGCGGAAAAGATTTGGTCGCTGCGATTGAAAATCTGGAAATGACCCGACGTAAACCGACACTTTCACCCAACACAAACGATGCAACTGTCGGTAATTTATTTACACAATTGATGCAAGTGATTGCGCGAGCTATTTATTGGCGATGGCAAAAATTACAACGTTTGCGCTGGTCAAAAACCAGTGGTTTTTATTTAAAAACGGCAACTGATCTTGAACAGTATTATCTGGAATCAGAAGCACAGGACGCCAGTGCGCGAAATGAATTAAGAACCCAGGTTAATCATGATTTTCTAACCCATCATTCAACAAAAATCCGTTGGCTTGCAATTGGTGTTTTGTTGTTAATCGGTTGGGGCGCATTTGGTATTTACTGGAATACGCTCTCTTCCCAAGGTGTACTACCCGATTCGGACACAACAGCTCTGGTGTCGTCTTCCAGCTCATCAATAGAAAATTCCATTTCATCCAGTCACACATCTGCGAGCAGCAGCTCTTTAAGTTCACAAGAATCAAGCAACATAAAATCAAGCAGTTCTTCGATAAAAAAATCGTCATCCAGTTCGGTTTCATCTTCCAGCAGCACACCACTTTTTGCGTTAACCATTACCAGAGAACCTGCCAAAGCAGCAGTACGCATATTAAATGTTCGGGATGTTTATACAGATGGTGTCTTGCTGAAATCCGGAAAATATCATTTGGAAGTCAGTCATGACGGTTACGAAACCCAGAATCGTTGGATCACAATTAATGATAACGACATGAATGTGCAATTTATTTTGCTTAAAAAAGAAATCAGCAATACCTCTTCGGTTGCTGCCAAAAAAACCACCCGGGCTGTTGCCAGAACCAAACCACTCATGGTTAAGATTCCGGGTGGCAGTTTTAAAATGGGTTCCAATCAGGATTCAACCAGTTCACCTGTGCATCAAGTCACAGTGAAAAGTTTTTCTATCAGCCAACATGAAATTACTTTTTCAGAATACGATCATTTCGCAAAAGATACCGGGCGCAGTTTACCCAGTGATAATCGATGGGGACGCGACACTCGTCCCGCAATCAATGTCAGTTGGGATGATGCCAAGGCTTACACACTCTGGCTTTCCAAATTAACCGGTAAAAAATATCGATTACCGACAGAATCCGAATGGGAATTTGCCGCTCGCGCCAATACAACAACGGATTTCTGGTGGGGCAATGATATTAACGGCTCACGTGACAGAGCCAATTGTCGCCGTGGTTGTAACAGTCAATATTCCGGATTATTCGGCAGCAAAACCGCACCGGTTGGATCTTACGAAGCCAATCCATTTAATCTTTTCGACACCTCGGGCAACGTTGCCGAATGGGTAGAAGACTGTTACGCCGTTGATTTCAAACAACATCCCAATGATGGTTCTGCATACCAAATGAAACAATGCAGCCGCCGCGTAGTGAGAGGCGGCTCCACAAAAGATGACGCCGGACGTATTACCAATTATGCACGCGATTATTACCCACCGGAAATGACACAAGAAAATGTTGGATTTAGAGTGGTAGAAGAATTGTAACCTGAGTGACTGCATTTCATATGGAATACACCTTTAATCTTTTGACAATTTTCAACGCAGGTTTTTCGACCGTCAGTTGTTTGCTTTTGATTGTGATTGGTTTTCATAAAGCCGATGCACTTTTGCCAACCGTTTTTGCAAAATTGTCCATGTTATTGATGTTACTGGGTTTGGCGGCATTGCAAGTTTTTCATTATTTAAGTTTGACTGACGAATTGCTCTTGTTTAATAGCGAAGCCTATGGAGTCACACTTTTTATCGCCACCACCAGTTTTTATTTATTCAGTCGCGCATTCTTGCAGCCCAATCAGGAAAGTTTCCGTTTCTATTTTTTGTTTTTGCCCGTAATCCTGCCGCTATTTATTCCAGTTAAGTTTGTAATTCCGATTGCATTTGTGTTCGGTACTGTTTATTCATTGTTGATTTGTTGGCAGCTTTATCAATTAAAAGACAGCCGCAAATTTTTTCAATTGGAGATGGGTGTATTTGTCAGTTTCTCTATCATCGCAGTCTTGATACTGATCGCCGGTTTGTCAGCCGCTATTCTGCAAGAACAGATATTCGTTTTCACCTACTCCAACCTCATAGGTTTTAGTTTGCTTGCTATGGTTTACCTGTTGTTGCGCTTTCCTGATCTCACCCAAAAAGCTCAGGAAGTGGTGGCCATGCGCTACGCCAGCTCGACCCTGAAAAATCTGGATACACCCAAACTCAACGACCAACTCATTCAAATTCTCAAAACACAAAGAGCTTATAAAGATCCAGAACTAAGCCTGTCGGGATTAGCCTCGCAATTGGGGATTTCCAACCACCAATTATCCGAACTGATCAACTCACATCACGGCCAGGGCTTCTCGCAATTGGTCCGCGAATACCGCATAGCCGACGCCAAAGTACAATTGGTCGAACAACCCAAAGCTTCAGTTCTTTCAATCGGGCTTGATGTGGGTTTCAGTTCCCAATCCAATTTTTATACCGCCTTTAAAGAAATTACGGGTGAAACACCGGGGCAGTTTCGTAAGCGGTTGGGGATGGGTGAGGATTGATAGACCCCCTCCCAGCCTCCCCGTTCAGAAACCAGTCCTTATGGTTTCCCCTTCGGGCAGCTTCGCTGTGCAAATTGCTCCTGCAATTTGTACCAGGGGGAGGAGCTAGTCCCCTCCCCTGGCAAGGGGAGGGTTAGGGTGGGGTCTTGTTTTAGATTTTCATGCTCAAGGCTGGGGGTCTTTTTCAAACTCCACTTTTATAATTTCGTAACTCCATAACTACCTGAATCCAAAAGAATTTTTTTAACCCCACAAAAATCTGATCCAATTTTATCTTTCTGGAAGTTTTACCCCTTCACGCCACCTAACCTACCCTCACCGATTGGTTTTTATGTGAGGAAAAATTATGCCAACTAAATTAGGTTTCGCAGCAATTCTGGTAATGGTGCTAATTTGTTTTGTCCCGGTAACACTGCTCTGGAGTTTGGCCGTGGTTATGCTGACGGCTTCTTATATGGATTCATTCGCGGGTGATATGTCTTCATTTATGTTTCTCATACCTTCAATAATTTTGTTATTTATGGGAGGAGTGGGCTTAATTGGTGTGATTCTAATGGTGAATCATATTTACAGACGTGGTTATCAACCTGCCAATAAAGATACGATGAGATGTCTTTATACGGGAATGCTAAGCCTTGCCATACTCAATATTTTCATGGTGCTTGGTACTGGATTTTCAATCGTAATGGCTGTCTTCGTAATTCCAATTATCTGCAGTCTGGTATTGATTAAATTAACGTTAAACGAACACCCAACCAAAAATATATCAATGTTCAACAATCAAATAATGTAAGGAAACAAACATGAACCATGAGCATGATCTACACAGAATAAAAGAATCCAATACCACTTCAAGCTTGCAAGGTTACGTAACCTGGTCACCGGTTAAATCCATTTGGTATCTAAGCCATGCGTTAATCGCGATTATCGGCGGTGTAATTTATTTTTCATGGAGTGGTTTCGCACTATTTGTTGGATTCACCATGATCACTTTATGTCTGGGTCACTCGTTAGGAATGCACAGACGTTTAATTCATAACAGTTATCAATGCCCGAAATGGATGGAATATTTTTTTGTTCACCTGGGTGTACTGGTCGGCATGGCTGGCCCTTATGGAATGATATGGCAACACGATTTACGCGATTGGGCGCAACGTAAAAAACAATGTCATCGTTATTTACGCCATGGCGAAAATATTGTGAAAGATGGTTGGTGGCAATTACATTGCGATTTAATTCTGGATCGCCCTCCTGAATTAGTGTTAGAAAAAGAAATTGAAACACCCGGTTACAAATTCCTCGAAAAAACCTGGATGCTGCAACAACTCCCCTGGGCAATTTTATTTTTTTATTTAGGCGGATTGAGCTGGGTTATCTGGGGAATTTCCGCACGAATATTCGTTTCAGTCACCGGCCATTGGTTAGTCGGCTACTACGCACACAATGAAGGCGAACGCGATTGGCACCTCGAAGGCGCGGCAGTACAAGGCCACAACTTACC
The DNA here is from genome assembly GCA_946481095.1 of uncultured Cellvibrio sp. The sequence goes on along the minus strand of CAMLML010000029.1, from coordinate 24,647 downwards.
ACTCTTCGGATTTCTCTCAATGGGAGAATCCTGGCACAACAACCATCATGCATTTCCCGGTTCAGCCAAACTCGGAATTCACAAAAACCAAATCGATCCCGGCTGGTGGGTGCTTCGTCAATTATCAAAATGGGGATTGGTATGGGATATCAAATTACCGCAAGATCTTCCAGAAAGGCCGGAATTGATTGCTCTGAGTCAATCGAAACACTCATCTATTGCATAGCTCAAATGACAAAGGTATTCTCGCCCATACAACTTGCCGAATTCTCTTAACTAACAAAATAGCAAGGCTGTATATTTACAATTAATCGCACCACTGTTGATCTCCGTTTTAATTTCGATGTGAATTTTAATTTATTGATTTTATATAAATTAACAGTTGCTTGGTTCGGCGTTACATTTCCAAATAGTTTAAAAAGAGGACATCGGAATTGTCAGTAAATTTTGCAAGACCACTAAATAATAATGATTTGGCATTTAATTTTCTCACAAAAGTTTTAGATATAAGTGAAGAAAAAGCAGATGAGGCCGCTCCGCATGTGATGAAAGCGGAAAGGCTCTTAGAAAGCATGGAACTGAAGTCCACATTGAAGAGTAAAGAAAATAGGCGGCCTCTATTTAAAGACGATGAGAAAAGAGTGAATTTAAGGCGACAAATATTCGATGAATTAATAGAATTACATCGACTTGACGATGATGAGTCGATTACTTTAGGTAATGGCGGAGCAAAACCTAATTCTCCTATACAGTCAAAACGTGAAGCATTTCTAGTAACGGGATCTCCTGCATCAGGAAAATCTTTTTTAGCAAATAAGATTGCAGAAATGTACGGCGCTTACATAGTAGATAGCGATTTTTCCAAAAGAAAAATCCCAGAGTTTGGTCATGAATTTGGAGCATCCATAGTGCATGAAGAATCCGCGCTTATTACTTTTGGTTCGACCGATGCTCAATATGAGAATGAGTTTAACTTATTTGAATTTTGTATTGCCAAAGGTCACAATATGGTTATACCCAAAATTGGGAGTAGCTGTGATTCAGTAAGAGATATTAGGGATGCTCTTTTGGAAAAGGGGTATAAGGTACATTTATTGCTTGTTAGTTTGGACAGACAAGAAACGAGTAGGCGGGCTTTAAATCGATATTTGGTTACAAAAAGGTACGTCCCTCTTGGGCTAGTGTTTGACGTTTATGGTAATGAACCAACTCTTACGTACTACCGGATTAGAGACGATGATGCTTGGGAGTCTGTCGGAAAGGTTTCAACCCTAAATTTAAGGGAAAAAGGTCCCGAGATAGTCTATTCTTCAAGCAAAAGCCCCCTCAACATGCTACAAAATTCTGGAGAGCAGCGATGAAAAAGCTAAGAGTAGGCAAATATTCGAACCGAGATTCTGCTACAGGTAAGTTCGTAGTTAAAAGTGATCATGGTAGATCCTATACAGCTATTCATAATGGGGTATCTGCATCAGATCACAGTACCCGAAAAGCTAAAACAGCAGTCAAAGAAGCAATTAGATACAATTCAAACGTAAACTTCATTGTTAAAAATGACCGAGTCGAATCAAAATCAGCTGCATCAGTAAGCTCCAAGTCTCAATCTCATTTAGAAAATAAATATAAAAATATCACAGGGTACCATTCCAAAAATTAGAAACGATGGAAATATTGAGATAGATTATGAAAAACTTTGAGCTGTCGCTTCCTCTTGTAAATGGTAGCTTACAAGATATTTATTACGGTGATACGAGCGGTGTTGATGTTATTCATGAATTAATTACTGATGATTTCGGTGCACCACCAAGATCAATGGATATCACCATATCGCTTGGATCAGGAAAAAAGTAAAGTTGATCATTCCCTATGACCAAAATAGTGATGCCGTGGTTACGATTGATGGTGAGATATTGAAGTGAAGTCCGGTAGAGCTAACAGACGGCACCACATAGACGCCTGCACCCAAAGTCAGTATAAAATTAAATTTTCTTGGCAAGAGTTTTAGCTTTTAAGTTATACACCCACTAGCAAAAATCTATTGCATTAATAATCTCCCTTATGGCATGTACATAAATTATGCCCTCTTCATCACCGCCACAAACATAGTATCCGAATTCAATTCCGGCGATCCCAAAGTAGTTTGTTTCACTAAAGTAAATTGCGGATGTTGTTGTAAAAATGCAGCGACTTGATCTTCGTTTTCGCTGACTTGCCAGCTGCAAGTGGCGTAAACCAAATGGCCGCCTTCTCTTAGCGAAAATTGTGCTTGATGCAATATTTTTTGTTGGAGTTGAATTAATTCTTGCGTGTCTTCTTCAGAAAAACGCCAGAGAGCATCCGGGTTGCGGCGCCAGGTGCCGGAGGCGGAGCATGGAGCGTCTACCAGAATCCAATCAAAACCTTTTTGTTGGGCGACTTCTTTGGGTAAGCGCAATGGTTCATCGGCATTCCATAAAAATTGTCGAATGTTAAATAATTCCGCCACTTTTGCGCGGCGTTTTAATTCATCCAATTTGTATTGATGAATATCGGTTGCTAATAACATCCCTTTATTATTCATGGGGACGGCAATGGCTAAGGATTTTCCGCCCGCACCGGCACAGACATCCCATACTTTTTGTCCCGGTTTTGCAGCGACTTGTTTGGCAATTAATTGACTGGCGAGATCCTGAATTTCGATTTGGCCTTTGCGATATTCTTCAGTGGTGTTTATGCCCAGCCCACCTTGTAAACCAATATTGCCTTGTGCATCTGTTATGGCTTCAACACCTTGAGCTAATAAAGAATTCTTTAAACTTTCTGAATCATCATTTTTTTGAATCCGCAGCCAGACAGGAGCTTGTTGATTTTTCTTTTCCAAAAATTCCTGCAATTGTTTATCTGTCCATTGATTTTGTTCGCGTCTTGCTGATAACAAATTTTTCCAACCTGGTCTTAAGCCGTGCCAGAGTAAATTTTCAACTGACAATAAATCGTCTTGTCGATTGGCAAAAAAATCCTGTAAAAAACTTTCGCGCCGGGAATAGTCTTTAACAGAAAATTGTCGAACATCACCACCTGTTCTTACCACTATCCAAAACCATAAGTATTGATTGGGAAAAGAATCCAGTTCGGCAACCGTCCAGTTTTTATCCCACTCCACAAGGCCAGCCTTGGTTATTTTTTGTTGAAATAACAATTCCATTGCATGCGCCAACTGCATAAAACGCAAAGCATCCATCATCGCGGATGCAATAATTAATTGATGCACCACGGAAAACTGACGCAACACCGGATTAAATTTACCTTCGTGTTTTAACCATTTATCCAAAAACGGTAAGGGGCGATTGTCGCTGTAAATTTGCCAGATTTTTTTTAATTCGGTGGTATCAACTTTCGTTGACCAATGAGAAGGGGTCATGGGCTTGCCTGTTTGCGGATCATAAGGTGGTGCATAATACGCGTCTTGTCCTCTTGCTACGAGATGATTCATGAAATCCTGGGATATTTTTTGCCGCGTGATCGATAACTACGGGGATATTGGCGTCTGCTGGCGATTGGCTCGCCAAATCGCCAATGAATACCCAGTCACCGTGCGCTTATGGGTAGACGAGTTGGCTGCGTTGAAAATGATCTGGCCCGACACCGAACTTGCCGCACAACAACTATTGGAAAAAGTTAATGTCTGCCATTGGCCCCATCAATTCCCTGAAAATATTCAAACTGCCGATGTGGTGATTGAAGCCTTTGCTTGTGATATCCCGTCTGAATATTTGCAGAGCATGGTGTCCGCCAAACAAAACGGCCATGCACCTGTGTGGATTAATCTGGAATATTTAAGCGCAGAAAAATGGGTGGAAGATTGCCACCAAATGCAATCGGTACATCCACAAACCGGATTAAAGAAAATTTTCTTTTTTCCAGGGTTTACGGAAAAAACGGGGGGATTAATTAGGGAGAGAGAGATTCATGAGAAAGATATGTCGTTGAATCCGGTTTCGGATCGGTGGGCTATTAGCCCACCCTACGACTCCTCGTTGTTGGTGTCTTTATTTTCTTATGAAAATTCGGCAATTGAATCCTTGATTGACGCTTGGGCAAATGGGAAACGAAAAATTCATTGTTTGATTCCACAAGGCAGAATTGTCAATTCAATTAATCCACTGCTCGAAAAACCTCTCGCAATCGGCGAATCCCAAACAAAAGGTTCACTGACGCTAGAAACAATTCCTTTTATGAATCAATTGGAATACGACCAATTGTTGCAAAAATGCGATTTGAATTTTGTACGCGGCGAGGATTCTCTTGTACGCGCTATTTGGGCCGGCAAACCTTTTGTGTGGCATATCTACCAACAGGAAGAAGACGCCCACATGATCAAACTGCAAGCTTTTTTGGATCTCTACACGAAAGATTTTCCTGCAGAATTGCGAGAAAAAATAAGTGATTTCTGGTTGGGATGGAATCGGCAGGGTTCGATTTCAATAGTATGGCAATCTATCGAAACAATGTTTCAACAATGGGTTATCGATAATCAGTGTTGGCGCAATACTATTTGCAGACAAAAAAATTTGGCGGTGCAGTTGGTGGAAACCATCAACCGCTATTATTAAGATAGCCAAATAGAATCGCATGATTTAAGTAGAGTGAATTACAACTGTCAGTATAATAAGCCAATGCTTGGCTGCTTTACTTTACAGCAGGATACAAACCCAAGAAGATGGCGACCTTTCTTGCAAACGGATCATAACGCTTATGGAAACTAATCAATTACTTGTTAATTTATTGCTTTTTCTTTTTTTACCGCTATGGGGTATTGCGGGTTTTGTTGACTGGTGTTGTCACCGGGCGACGCAGATTGAATCCACCTCGGGTATTTTCGAATCTTTTTTACATTCAATCATGGGGATTCAAATTGCGATTCCGATCTTGTTGTGCATTCTTTTTGAAGTGAATGTCGGCATTCTACTTGCGTGCATTATGGTGTGGGGACTACACGAGCTGGTCGCCCATTTCGACGTATACTACGCAGCCCCCAAGCGTCACATCAGTATTTGGGAAATGCACGCGCACAGCTATCTCGCCACGCTCCCGCTTTATATGCTCTCGATCATTTTTATTTTAAATTGGGACGTTGCGCAGCGCCTTTTCAGTCTGGATTGGACTGGGGCATTTGAATTTAAACGAGTGGTGGAGCCTTGGGGAGGCGAAGGCTATTTACCTGCCTATCTGACCTTTATGACCATTGTGTGTGTGTTCCCCTACGCTGAAGAATTTTTTCGTTGTACTCTTGTTGCTGTAAAAAGGAAATCAAGATGAGTGTGTATATCACCAGCACAGGCCATTTTCTTCCCGGGCCGGGAATTGATAATGATGAAATTGAAAATATCCTGGGTAAAATTCGTGGCAAACCGAGTCGTTTGAAAAAAAAGATTCTCGCATCAAACGGCATAGTTAATCGTCATTATGCAATTGACGCGCAGCAACAAACCTGGATCAGTAATGAAGAAATGGCTGCAAGAGCAGGCATGAATTGTATCGAGCAATCAAAACTGACCTTGTCAAAAATTGATTTACTTTGCTGCGCAACCAGTCAAGGCGATAGAGTGCTGCCCGGATTTGCCAGCATGGTACAAGCACAACTGGAATTACCCGATGTTGAAATTCACAGCACGCATGGTATTTGTTCCAGCAGTTTAATGGCGATGAAAAACGCCTATTTAAATCTCAAATGCAATGAACATAGCAGCGCACTGGTGATTGCCAGTGAGCTGGTTTCACGCTTGTTTAAATCAACGCGCTATGAACAACTTGAATATGACGAACTGGATTTTAATGCAGAATTTTTACGCTGGATGTTATCGGATGGTGCAGGTGCATGTTTATTGGAAACGCGCGCACGAGGTCGTTGCTTTCGTATTGATTGGATAAAAAGTTATTCGCATGCCGATGCATATCCCACTTGCATGAGCGTGGGCGCGCCTCATCAACAAACCGATCAACGCACCTGGCAGGACTTTGACAGCTACGCCGAAGCAGAACGCGCGGGTGCTTTAGTGCTTCGACAAGACGTGCGATTGTTGGACAATATCGTCAAGTTAGGTGTCGATGGTTTTTTGCGTTTGATTTCTGAGGGCTTGATCTCGCCAAAAGAAATCGATCATGTACTTTGTCATTTTTCTTCACATTATTTCAAAGGCAAAATATTTGAATTGATGACCCAGGCGGGCGTTGCCATAGCTGAAGAACGCTGGTACACCAATTTATACACACGCGGCAACACAGGATGCGCCTCCATTTTTATTATGCTCGATGAATTTTATCGCACTCAGAATTTCGCAACGGGCGATACGATTATTTGTATGGTGCCAGAGAGCGGGCGCTTTAATGTCGCCTATATGAAATTAACGGTGGTGGATGAAACTGATGGAAAGTAATTTAAACGAACAAGCACAACAGTGTTTGCAGGAATTGATGCGCATTTGGTTCGACTTTGAACGCGATCTCAATCGTGTCGCCATCATTAAGCGTCTTGAACAAGGCAATTTTGATCGCGAAGATTATTTAAATCTGTTGAGAAATCTTCGCCAGCAAGTTATCGAAGGCTCGCGCTGGATTACACGTGGTGCATCCAGTTTTGATCGCGATTTTTCCGATGTGCGCTCTATAGTGATAGGTCATGCGAAGGAAGAGCATCGTGATTACGAGGCACTCGAACGGGATTACGTCGCAGCCGGAGGACAACTTGATGATATCCAATCTGCAGAACGAAATTCCGGCACAGAAGCACTACACGCCTTTTTAATGTACAAAGCATCCGAGACTAACCCAATAGATTTAATCGGTGCTATGTGGATAATCGAAGGGCTCGGCCAAAAAATGGCTGAGGGCTGGGCCACACGAATAGCACAGCTAACGGGTCTTGAACATGCTGTGAATTTTATGCGGTATCACGGCGAAAATGATGATGCCCATATGCAAAAACTCTACAGGTTATTAAATCGTGTTTGCCAAAATGTCGAACACAGCCGACGGATTTGTAAAACTGCACGAGTAGTCGCTCGCTTGTACCAATTACAACTGGAGGAAATTGATGCGTAATCAGGAACGCAGTGCTTATCTGGAAGCACTAAGATACGACAACTCATTTCCGATTGAACGCGAAGCAGTTGAGTTTTGGTTAAAGGATCTCGACAATCCCTTTCGTTGGACTGTACGGCCTTTTTTGCAACTTTTTTTCGCCCTGCTGTTACACATCACCTGGTTTTTTAAACGCTTGCCTCTGCCACAATTTCGCGCCCACGGACTTCTGCAAAAATTAATTTGTTGGTTTTGCAAACACCTGGTCAGCTACGAAGCCAATATGCTGATTTTGCGTCATTACACAACCGAATCTAACCTGCTCAACTTTCTTGCGCAAAATTCCGGCAAAAAAACGCCTGAATTGTTGCGGCTCTATCCCAAAACAATTGCCGACATGCGTGAAGACAGTTTTGTGAAACATGATCAGGAGTTGTTTCGAGTATTTCGAGAATTGGGCTATTGGGAGCCAACCGGCATGGAGCGTCAGGCTGCTCTGGACTGGTCAGCCTGGAAACCCATTGATATGAATAATTTCCAGGTCGAAAAACGTTGGTCTCAAGTCATCGACTTTGAAAGTGCACATGCGCTTTTTATGTGCCTGTTTTGTTTTCTGTTAACGCGAGAGGAATACCGCGACGCCATCAATGGTTTCAATTTGGATCAATCCATAGCCATTCGACTCGGCGAGATTTTGAATCAACCACTACTCACCGAAATGGCCTACAACAAATTTCCTTTATATCTTGTCGGCCCCTGGAACTTGAGTCAGCGCTTTTTAATGCATGGATTTTTCACTGAATATCTTTACGCTGCTTTGGAGAAAACAAGAAAATCGGTTTCTATTTGATGCGCTGTCGAAACTCACCCTATCCAATCGACTATTCGAACCCAATTCAAAACGGAGAAACAAGATGACCGCACCCGCAAAAAACACCATCTGCCTTTGGTTCGATAAAGATGCTGAAGAAGCCGCAAATTTTTACGCCAAGACATTTCCAAATTCCAGTGTTGATGCTGTTGTGAAGGCGCCAGGCGATTATCCTTCTGGAAAAGGTGGTGATGTCTTGACCGTTGAATTTACAGTTTTGGGTATTCCCTGTTTAGGGATCAACGGTGGCCCCGCATTCAAGCACAGTGAAGCCTTCTCGTTTCAGGTTGCAACCAAAGATCAAACCGAAACCGATTGCTACTGGAATGCAATCGTCAATAACGGCGGGCAGGAAAGTGAATGCGGCTGGTGTAAGGATAAATGGGGAATCTCCTGGCAGATCACGCCTGTGGCCTTATCCCAAGGGATCAAACACCCTGACCCTATGGTCGCTAAACGTGTTTTTGAAGCCATGATGACCATGCAGAAGATTGATGTGGCAGAGATTGAAAAAGCCATTCATTGGTAGTTTACCTGGGTCTGAGGCCATCATCCCTCATCACTGCGGTCATTCCTGCGAAGGCAGGAATCCATAAAACAAAAGCTGGATCCCTGCTTTCGCAGGGATGACGTGCCTTCGCAGGGATGACGTGTGCTTTCGCAGGGATGACATGCCTTCGAAGGGATGACGTGTGCCTTCGCAGGGATGACGCCCCCTCGCACGCACATGCTTTCACAGAGGTGCGTCTTCAGGGCTCCAAATTCAATTTTCAAAAATCGCCAAAGAAAGGTATAGTGCGCACCGAATTTTTAGATCCCAACCCTTATTTGGAAGCAAGTCATGAAAACAGCTCAAGAATGCCGCGCTGGCAACGTAGTGATGATCGATGGATCCCCCTGGGTGATCCAAAAGGCCGAGTACAACAAGTCAGGTCGTAACTCTGCTGTAGTGAAAATGAAATTAAAAAACCTGCTCAGCGGCATTAACACCGAGACTGTTTACCGCGCAGATGACAAGTTCGAAGACATCCAACTGGATCGTAAAGAAGTGACCTACTCTTACTACTCAGATCCTATGTATGTGTTTATGGATCCCGAGTACAACCAATACGAAGTGACCAAAGATGACCTGGGTGATTTGGGTCCATGGCTGGAAGACGGTATGGAAGATGTATGTGATGCGGTCTTCTACGAAGGAAAAGTCATTTCCGTTACCCCGCCAAACTCCATCATTCGTGAAGTGGCCTACACCGAACCCGCTGTTCGTGGTGACACGTCAGGCAAAGTAATGAAAACCGCAAAACTCAACAATGGCACTGAACTGCAAGTGGCTGCATTTGTTGAAATCGGTCAAAAAATTATCATTGATACCCGCACTGGCGAATACAAATCACGTGCATGATTTGTATTCTTCACAGCAATAAAAAAGGCGACACAAGTGTCGCCTTTTTTATTGCTGTGAATAGATTGAACCTGTAAAAACCATGAAGGTCTCAGAAAAAATTAACCCATCCAGGGATTCGCAATGCAACTTAAATCGTTGATCTTTTTTGCTTGTCTGCTAACACCATTTGCTTTTGCAACCAATGAAACTGAAACAATTCTGGATCAAGCAGATCGTGACTGTAAAATTGCACAAACAGCTTCGATGTTTAAAGCGCTTAAATTGGCCAAATCCTGTATCAAAACTTATGAAACGGTTTATGAACAGGATTCCAATAACAGACGCGCATTGGTATCTGCCATTAATTACCACTTGCAAGCACCCGGTGTTGCGGGAGGATCGGAAGATAAAGCCAAACGTTATTTGCAAGATCTTGCAAAACACAACGCAGAACAAAGCCAGGTAATTTGGCTTGAGCATCTACTTACTCATGACCGGCAAAAAGAAGCTGTGCAAATTGCCAATCAACTCGAAAATGGAAAAATTAAATATCTTGCCACACACTACTTTCTGGCACGTACCTATCGCGGGGAAAAACAATACGAAAAATCCCTGGCACATTTGGAAACACTGCAAACAAAAGCAGCTACCATCAATAAAACCAAACAAGATAACTGGTACCTGACTGATTCAAATTTACAGATAGGGGAAACTTACCTTCTACTTAAAAAAGATCCCCAACTGGCAATAGATAAACTTTTAATCTACCAAAATGAAATGAAAAATCCGCGAGACAAACATTATTTTTGGGGGTTATGGAGTTTGGCAAAAGCCTATAAAACAGCGAATAAAATGCAGGAATACCAGCAACTGGTTAAACAAATTAAAAAACAGGATTACAAAAAAGATAAAAAATTTAAACGCGAATTTGAATCAGGCACTAAACGTTAATACAGGTTAATGCTAATCATCTTCTTCATCTTCTGCAATAATCATATTGCCGCCTGCATCTTTTGCACGCTGCATAAGCTTAACCGCCTTTGACACTTGCTGGTCAAGACTGTCTGCCAAATTACTGATGCCTGCACTAAATGTAAAATACAGGGATTCACCATTAATCAGAATAGCTTCCGATGCAAATAATTGTTTTACTTTACTTATTAATGCCAAGGCCTTTTCATTGTCCAAACCTGCCATTAATAAATAAAAATCATCAGCATCTGCTCTTGCCAATAAAAATCGACCAAGCATTTCCTGCAATGTAGCAGCGATTTGCTTTAATGCATAATCACCCCAATCATTACCATGCTGAAGATTAACACGGCTGAATTGATCTATGTTAATAACTGCGATACTCAGGTGATTTTGTTTTTCAATCGCATTTTTATGGTGTTCACGTCCCAAATTAAAAAACTGCACACGATGATAAAGACCGGTTAAATGATCATGGCATGCATTAAATTCTATCTTTTCTATTAGCTCCAAAAATTCAATATTATGTGTAATGCGGCAATAAAACTCTTCAGGATGAAAGGGTTTTCGCAAAAAGTCATTGGCACCATGTTTGATAAATTTTGCAGACAAGGCTTCACTACTGTCACCGGAAACACCAATCATAATCAAATCTGTTTTTTCGTACTTGTAACGCAAGTTACGCACCAACTCAAAACCATCCATATTAGGCATATTGTAATCGGTGATTAACAGTTTTATATCCGGGTTCTCCAACATAACCCTGATCGCATCCACTCCATCCTCCGCTTGTAGAATCTGATACAGATGGCGCTTGAATAAGTTAACCACCTGTTTACGCGACAGATCGGAATCATCAACCACCAACACTTTTATGGATTGGTTTTTTTCCAAACGTTGAATCATATTGATGGCTTTGGCATAGGCATAACGACCTTCTTTGGTCAGATAATCCACTATGCCTTTATTGAATAATTGCTCGCGCCTTTTTTCATCATAAGAACCGGTCAGCACAATGGTGGGAATTTTTTTACTCAATGTAAAATCCACCACTTCACCATCAGCAGCGTCAGGTAAATTCAAATCAACCAAAGCTGCAAAAAAATCGTCCTGATACTGATCACATAGCTCTCTTGCTTGTGCAAGACTGGAAGCATAGACAGTTTGATAGCCATCGAGCGACTGCATCAAATGACGCAGCACTTTCATCACCATCTCACTATCTTCAACGACAAGGATTTTTTTCATTTATCAGACTCGTAATGTTTCATTTGAGTCTAGTCAAGAAATACAAAAACGCAGGAAACCACGACAAATTCGCCAGGGGAAAAGCAGATTATTTAAGATCCGACTGTCGATTATGCTCTTTGACTGACTCATAGACTGCCGCCAGCAAAATAATCACTCCACCGATCAAGGTAGTTAAACCGGGAATAGTATGCAGAAATGCAACGTCATAAATCACACCAAAAACCGGTTGGATGCAAGCTACCAGTGCCACAGTTTTTGCTTTCAGATAACGCAAGGAATCGCCCAGCAAGGTATGCGCAAAAGCGGTAAATACAATGCCCAAACAAATCAGTTGCCACCAGTCAACTTCGGTCGGCTGATACTCGGAAACCCATATAACAGGCGTCATTAACAAGGCAACCACCAACACCTGATAACTCATTGATCGCGCCGCTGACTGGCCACTGAACCAATGGCCCAACAATAAATTTCGCAAGGCAAAGGTGAAAGCGGAAATCACACCCCAGAAAACACCCAGGGTGACATTGTTATCCAGATTAAATTCCGGAATTAAAAAATAGACACCTAATAACACCACCAATCCAGTGACAACGTCACGCCAATCCAGACGTGTTTTTTTAACAAAAGGCTCCATAAAAACTGTCATCACCGGATAGGCGTAAAGTGAAATCAGCCCAACAGAAACACTGGAAACCTGCATCGAATGAAAAAAAGTAATCCAGTGAATGGCCAATAACGCACCCAAAAAAATAATTCGCCAATAATCATTCACCGATGACAACGCCACTTTTCGTTCACGCCACCAGACCCAGGCAAAAAGTAAAAAGGAGGCAATCCAGGTGCGATAACCCGTAATATCCCATGCAGGCAAATGAATGGTTTTTGAAAACAAACCCGTCGCGCCCATTAAAAAAGCACTGAGGTAAAGCGTTAATAAAGCACGACGTGATGACGACATATTTAACGTTTGGGGTGACGGTTACGTCCCTTTCCTAAATGGCGACTACCACCAGTTGGCTGACGACTTCCCGGCTGAAAGTCAGCGGGTAAATCCGGTGGTGCCAACAATAAATATTCCGGTGGTTGCTCACACTTTAAATTTTTTCCCAACAACTTTTCTATAGGTTCCAATCGCAATGCATCATCTTCACATGCAAAACTGATTGAGGTTCCCGATTTACCCGCGCGCCCGGTTCTACCGATGCGGTGCACGTAATCTTCCGGCTCTTCCGGTAAAGTAAAATTCACAACGTGACTGATACCACTAATATGGATCCCCCTGCCGGCCACATCAGTTGCCACCAATACTTTCAAATCACCTGATTTAAAAGCTTCCAATGTTGATACACGTTTTTGTTGATTAATTTCACCTGACAACAAACCGGCATTGACGCCATGCGCACGCAATTTTTCTTGCAGATCGCGACATTCATCGCGACGATTGGCAAAAATAATCATGCTGTCGGCATGTTCCTGCTGGATTAAATTGTAAAGTAATGTGTATTTTTCTTCGGTGGAAACCAGATAGACATGTTGCTCAACTTTGGCGTTGGCAACTGTTTCCGGCTCAATTTCCACTGTGACGGGTTTGTAAGTCCACTGTTCAACCAGATTATGAACATCATCGGTAAATGTCGCCGAGAAAAATAATGTCTGGCGTTCTTCGCGTGGTGGAGTTTGTCGAACAATTTGTCTCACCTGAGGAATAAATCCCATATCCAACATACGATCTGCTTCATCAATGACCAGAATTTCAAGTTGATCCAGATGCACATCTTTATTGCCACAAAAATCCAATAATCTCCCTGGCGTGGCCACTAAAATATCCACTACCGCATTATGCAAATGTCTTTGCTGCTTGGCGTAATCCATACCACCAACCAAGGTATGAATTTGCAAATGGGTATATTGGCAAAGTAATTTTGCATCATCCGCAATTTGCATCACCAATTCCCTTGTAGGGGCAATAATTAATGCACGCGCTTCACCTGCATAAGGTTTTTCCGTCAGCGGTGATTTCATCAAATAATCAATAATTGCAATTAAAAACGCAGCCGTTTTGCCTGTACCTGTTTGCGCCTTCCCCACCACATCACGGCCTTGCAACGCATAAGGTAAAGATCGCGCCTGAATCGGTGAGCAATATTGAAAGCCTGCATCCGCGATTGCATGCATTAATTCGGAAGGTAAATCAAAATCATGGAAGCGTGTTTTGTCTTCAATTTTTTCCACCTTGAATGAAGCCGGATCCCAGGATTTATGCAAATCCTCTGATTTTTTTTTGGCAGTAGATTTGGCAGCAGTATGATGATTTTTTTCATCGGCCTGATGGCCCTGTTTCGATGGACGCTTGCCGGAATTTCTGGATTTGGTTTTACGCTGGTCAGTGTCTTGTGTTAAGGAGTGTGAAGCTTTATGTGACTGGCCGGTTTTGTTTTTCGCCGGAGCAGGCTCTTGCGTTTGTTGCTGCCTGCTTGACTCTTTTTTTCCCAGTAATTTATTTATAAACCTGACTATCAATCGCGCCACCCATGGTTGGTTTTTTCATCTGCGGCCAAGTATACAGCATTAATTCGGCATTTATCTTACTAATCACAAATCCTGTTTTCCGATTTCGCTTAAATCACCTATAGTTCCTGATAACTTTTGAAAAATGATTAACGAGTCCTTATGCAGTCCATTATCCAACAATTAATACAGCAACTTGATCAAATTCTGCTCGGAAAACATCATCAAATAAAACTGGCATTATCCTGCGTACTGGCAGATGGCCACCTGCTTTTGGAAGATTTACCCGGAATGGGTAAAACAACCCTGGCACACGGATTGGCAAAAGTATTGGGATTGGACTTTCAACGGGTACAGTTCACCAGTGATCTGCTACCGGCCGATATACTCGGTGCCGCTATCTTCGACAGGGAAACCAGCCAATTCAGGTTTCATACCGGCCCTATTTTCACTAACCTTTTATTAGCCGATGAAATCAATAGAACCTCTCCCAAAACACAAAGCGCATTACTCGAAGCCATGGAAGAACGGCAAGTCAGTATTGAAGGAAAAACCCGTGTATTGCCTTCACCTTTTTTTGTCATAGCAACACAGAATCCCTTTTCGCAAAGTGGGACATTTCCTTTGCCGGAATCCCAACTGGATCGATTTCTGATGCGGCTTTCTCTTGGATACCCGGATGCAACGGCTGAAAGACAACTGATGGAGGGGCTGGATCCGAGGGAAAAAATTAACCGACTGGAATCCATATTAAAACCTAATCAATTATCACAATTACAATTGATGGCAAAACAAGTGCTGGCAAGCCCAACCCTGCTGGATTATTTGCAACGCCTGGTGAATCTGACACGGCAGGATGATCGATTTGGTCATGGTTTATCTCCCAGAGGAGCACTCGCTATTTTACGTGCAGCAAAAAGTTGGGCATTAATTCACGACAGGCAATATTTAATTCCCGAAGATCTACAAGCCGTCATCCCCGCCGTTATTACACATAGATTACGCGGCACAACAATAGATGCGCATAGCAATGAATTGGGAAAACTGTTGATAGAACAGGTCAAGGTGTTATGACACTGGTACAAATCTATCGCAAACGCATGGATAAATGGCTGGATAAACGGGCACCACTTTCAATCAGCCATAAATTGGCGCAACACAATTTATATACTTTCCCTAACTTAACGGGCCTGGGCCTTGCGCTCACTATTTTTATTATCTGGTTACTGGGAACCAATTACCAAAATAATTTGATACTCGCGATTGCTTATCTTCTTGTCAGTATTTTTGTGGTCGCCATCTGGCAGGCCTATACCAATTTGGCAGGATTGGAAATAAAAGCGATCGGTACATCAAAAAATTTTGCAGGTGATCCTGTTATATTTATTATTCAGGTAACAACACCCAACCCGACCGGTTGTGAAAATCTGGAGTTATCCTGGCCTGGTGGTAAAAAAATTATTGTTGATTTAAATCCCAATACACCCACACAGGTTGAAGTACCCTGCCCCAGTCATCATCGCGGTTTTTTATTTCCAGGACGTTTGCTGATTCACAGCCGTTATCCATTGGGGGTCATTCGTTGCTGGACACATCTCAATCTGGACATGCAAGCATTGGTTTATCCAAAACCTCAGGCTGCAATCGAACCGGAATCTTTAACGGGTGATGAAAACTCCAATAATGCCAATCAAAAAAAAGGAGGCGATGATCCTGGCACACTACGCAATTACCAACCCGGTGATTCACTCAAACACATCGCATGGAAAGTGTATGCACGCGAAGCAGGTTTGCACACCAAGGAAAATGAACAATCAGCGTCGGAAAAAAAATGGCTGAACTGGTTTTCTTTATCTTTACCGCAAGAGCAACGATTAAGTGTTTTATGTTATTGGGCGCTACTCTACGAACAATCAGGCACAGAGTATGGATTGCATTTGCCTGAAAAAAAAATAATGCCCGCGTCAGGCCAAATACATTTGCATCAGGTGCTGTCCGAACTGGCTACTTTTGGTTTAACCCAACGAGATAAACCAAAGTGAATACGCCTGATATTTTATCCAGACGGAAAATCGCCAATTTACTAACCACACAAGCGTTGGTAATCATGCCCCTGCTACTGCATTTACCCTTATGGATTGGAATTTTATGGTTTTTAATTGCACTTTGGCGATGGCAATCATTGATCAAACATTGGCGATCACCCGGCAGTCGTATCACCAATACACTTGCAATTGCGTGCGCAATTGGACTCTATATCAATTTTTCCGGTCGCGTGGGTATTGATGCCGCACTCGGTTTATTAGTCTGCACCTTCGTTTTAAAATTTTTTGAAATTCGCAATATTCGCGATGGACAGCTCATTATTTTCATTGGATTTCTGACGACCGTCACCCAATTCATTTTATCGCAAACTATGGCGGCCGCTTTTTACGCGCTGATTTGCTGCGGATTTTTAATCAACAGTTGGCAAGGTCTTTATCGGAATCGAATCCAATCATTTAAAAATATTCTGAAAAGAAATGGGAAGATATTGTTCCAATCCATTCCAATTATGCTGATTTTATTTTTAGTCATCCCAAGGTTTCCCCCACTTTGGGTTATGCCAACTAAAAAGACACCGACAACAGGTTTCAGTGAAGAATTATCACCCGGTGACTTAAGTCAATTGGTGCGAAATTATGAAGCCGCTTTTCGGGTTTCTTTTTTATCCGACAACCAACCACAAGCAAAAGATCTCTACTGGCGAGGGCTGATTCTCGATAATTTTAATGGGCGAAGTTGGCGTGCTGAAAATAAAAGCCCACTCATAAAACCAAAGAAAAATTCAAAAACAACAGGACTATTGGCTTATGAAATTATGTTGGAACCTCATGGTCATCACTGGTTGTTCAGCCTTGATCGCCCAATTGGAAGCCGTAGTAATCAAGCTAGTATTGGTATAACACAACAGGGATTGGTTAAAAGTAACGAGCTGATACGCGAACGGGTGCAGTATAAAGTGACATCTGATCTCGAATATTCGGCAGGTAATGACCAATCAACTGCCGAGCCTGAAAAAAATCTACAGTTACCTCCAAACAGCAACCCACAAACTTTGGCCATGGTGAAAATCTGGTTACAACAAGAATTGACTCCACAACAAATCATTAACGAAATGCAAAATAAAATTGCCGGAGAATTTCGCTATACATTACAGCCACCGGCCTTGGGACAAGACTCTGTGGATGAGTTTTTATTTAAAACAAAACAAGGATTTTGTGAACATTTTGCCAGTAGCTTTGCATTTGTCATGCGTGCGGCTGGAATACCGGCGCGAGTTATCGTGGGCTATCAGGGTGGCGCATGGAATGACATAGAAAATTATTTATTGGTCAGCCAGGCAGATGCGCATGCGTGGGTAGAAGTCTGGATCAATAATCGCTGGCAACGAATTGATCCCACTGCATTTGTGGCTCCCAATCGTGTTGAATCCGGTATAAATCAAGCACTGACACAAGATGATCAAGCGCTACTGTCGCGCCGCTGGCAACAATCGCCCTGGTTGCAGCAATTGCAAAAACGTTGGGATGCAACAGGTTATGCATGGCAAAAATTCGTGTTAAATTACGACAATCAGTATCGGGAAGATCTTATTCATTCTATTTTGGGAAAATATAATCCCTGGCGCCTTGGTCTGTTTGTTTTGGGGGTTATAACAATAACCATCCTTATCTTCAGCCTGATTTTACGATTCAAATCCGGGATGTCATACCCGGAACAGGAAAAAGTTGTGACATTACTCGAAAAAAAATTAATAAAACGCGGTTACAATCGCCAACCGGGTGAAACCATGACTGCATTTTGCAATCGTGTTGCCAGCATGGAACCCCAACTCCAGCAACAATTGATGCTTATTAGTCAAGAAGTAGAAAAAAGTATTTACGCATCAAATGATTTGAATTTATATCAACTAAAAAAATTGATTCGTGTTTTCAAAGCATGACGAATCTCCTATAACAGAGGTAGACAATGAAAATAATCAGTATCTTTCTTGCCGTCGCATTACTTTTACTGGGCGCTCACTATTCAGTACTCTATCTGGATAATAAAACTCTGCAGAAACAACTCGATCAACAAAAAGCCGAGTTTGATGAGCAACTAAAACATGAAAGGGAAACATACGAAAAGAAAATTGACAACCTGCAGGAATTTATTGCATTTGGACAAACATCCCGACAAAACACAGGAAACAACACAACCAGTATTGTGACCAGTGCGCCAACGTCCGCCAAACTTAATAAATTTGCTGAAATCCAGCAAGAAAATATGAAACGTACGTTGGACAAAAAATACAGCATGTTGATGTCCCGATTGGGATTGTCCGGTCAAGCACAAGCGCGTCTTCAGGAGTTGTTGTTGCAACGAGAACAAATTCTGGGAGCAACCAGCGTAGGTTATTTTTCTTCACAAGCAGAAACTGAAGAAGCAATTCGACGCCAACAGGAAAGCCTGGCTGAAATTGATTGGCAAATTGCACAACTACTGAATTCACCGGAAGACAAAA
Organism: uncultured Cellvibrio sp.; assembly: GCA_946481095.1. Next base: position 6,056 of record CAMLML010000029.1, on the reverse strand, counting down.
AAACTTACGAATTGTTGAAAGATTCAGCATACGAACAATATCAAATGAATAGTTTCTTTGACGAAATGCAAGGTACCGAGAAAGTTCCAACGGAAAAACGTGAGGCATTGTTAATCAGTAAACTGGAACAAAAGCAGGAGTTGATGAATTATCTCGAAGGCGCAGGACAAGCAATAGAAAAAGCATCTGCTGAAGAGAAAGCATTTCTTGTTGAAAAAGCCTACGAAACACTTCATAACTACAAAGATAATTATCTAAACACCGCACGCGCGACCCTAACAGAAAGCCAATACGATGCATTAAGGGAACAGGAACAAAAACACTTTGAAGAAATCTGGGCAAGTTTAAAAGCTGGCTGGCTGGTTGAATAATATCGGAAGTCAGTTAAATGAAACCCTCTCCTGAGAGAGGGTACTGATTTTTGCGGGCCGATTAAGTTAATTTAATTATTTATTTAAAAATCAGAAAGCCGTTACATCAGACTTGCTAACATCACAATATGCAGTATTCCAGTATTCGCCATACTTGGAAGAATCACTTCCTTTCTGAACGCCCTGGAATTCTTCACACACTTTTGGTGAACCGGATTTGTAACCTTTGATTTTCAGGTTACGAATTGTGGCCTTATCACCAAAGTTACGGTTTACACCGGCGATGCTACCAATAGTTCCATCGATTGTTACATTGTTGATAGTGACATAACGTGGGCCGCCATTGCTGGAACAGTTACCACATGAACGCCACAATTTTCCGTTCACACCCTTGGCAGTAAAACCTCCGGTAATTTCAAAGGTACTGTTTTTGGAATTGTGTTGGAAAATTTTATCGGGTTTTGAACCTGGAGAATTACTGGTGTTGTTGTACGCAGAACCACCGGAAACGGTGAACCTGGTACCGCTGCTAATTAAAGAAGCCGCGTCTTCACAAATATCTTCCCACACTACGTTCTCTGCACGACAAGAACCGCTTGTACAGTGAACACCATCAGCACCACCACTGGCAGCAATACGAACATTTTTAATTGTCGCATTCTTCAGGGTAATAACCGGTGGTTGACCTTCAGCGTCGCCAGGGCAAGACAGACCGATTGTCTTGCCACCACAGTCAACGGTTTTGTTCTCAAATGTCGCACCCGCTTTACACTCAGAACTTGAACCGGTATTGGTTGAAGTTGATGAGCTTGAACTGCTTGTTTTACTAGAACTTGAACTGGTTGTGCTAGTAGAACTTGAGGTTGTTCCGCTACCGCTTGTCGGAATTGAACACTCTTTAACAGATTTTGCAGGGTTCGGATCAGAACCAAATGTAGCTACATCACATTTAAACGAACCATTCAAAACTTTGTATACAAACTTGTCATCCGCACCAAAAGCAACGTTAGTCGATTTGGATACAGAGCAGGTTGCGCCAATTTTACAAATGGTTGTGTAGCCACTAGGACGATTGGCTGCCATCACACTGACTGACGCACCAACCAACAGACTTGTTAAAATTATTTTTTTGAGCATGGAAAAACTCCTGATTGCCAGTCGCAATACAGCAAGCAATTAACACCTGCCAGCGAAAAGCATAGTACTAAAGTTATGCCCGCTAAAATCTAGCCGTATGACTATAACAGTTTAATTTTTATCGTAAATAGGAATTTATAGCTTGTATGCTTTTGTTCTCAAAAAATTATTTTTATATCGAGACCATTTTATTTTGGCAGTTTCAAATAATCACCGTACAAATAAAAAACCCTCTCACAGGAGAGGGTTTGAAAGACAATCAATCACGCGTGATTAAAAGGCAGTAACATCTGATTTACTGACATCACAATTAGCTGTATTCCAAAAATCGTTACCGCTTGATGGGGTATATTTTGGAGAATCACCGCTGGTAACCAACTTATCTATCCCCTGGTATTCTTCACATACTGCAGGCGAACCTAATTTGTAACCTTTGATTTTCAGGTTACGAATTGTGGCCTTGTCACCATAATTACGATTTACACCGGCGATAGCTCCAATAGTTCCATCGATTGTTACGTTGTTGATAATGACATTACGTGGGCCCCCATTGCTGGAACAGTTACCACATGAACGCCACAATTTTCCATTCACGCCTTTGGCAGTAAAACCTCCGGTAATTTCAAAGGTACTGTTTTTGGAGTTATGTTGGAAAACTTTATCGGGTTTACCACCGGGTGAATTACTGCTGTTGTTGTAAGCAGATCCGCCTGAAATAGTAAATTTGGTACCGCTGCTAAGTAATGAAGCAGCATCTTCACAAATATCTTCCCACACTATGTTTTCTGCAACACATGTACCGCTGGTACAGTGAATACCATCAGCTCCACCACTGGCAGCAATGCGCAGATTTTTTACTGTTGCATTTTTCAAGATAATCACTGGTGGTTGGGCATCACTATCACCAGGACAAGTCAAACCCAGAGTCTTGCCACCACAATCAACCACTTCATTTTCAAGAGTAGCCCCTGCAACACACTTTGATGAACCAGTGTTTGCGGTTGAACTGCTGGATTTACTGGTAGAGACACTACTGCTGGACTTGCTGGTAGACACACTACTGCTGGATCTACTGGAGCTTGATGAAGAAGTTGTACCTGTACCACTGGTAGGAATTGAACACTCTTTTACCGAGTTACTGGGTGCAGGATCAGAACCAAAAGTCGTAACACTACAACTAAAACTGCCATTTAATACCTTGTAAACAAACTTGTCTGACGCACCAAAGGCAACATTGGTTGATTGGGAGACTGAACAGGTTTGACCAATTTTACAGATTGTCGTGTAACCACTTGGACGATTAGCTGCAAACACACTTGACGCAAAAAAAACAAGAATAGTTATTAATATCGATTTTTTTAGCATGAGAAACTCCAAAATACTCATCGGACTACAACAAGTTTTGAACTTGTTACCTTTAGCATAGACTGCCGGCTTCCCCGCAAAACATCTAGCTTGGCGCAAAATATAGCATCAAATAATTTGATTTACATCACAAAACTCGTCTTGTAAGATTTTATTCTAAAAATTCTAATTTTAGATTTATTTAAAAATCCAATAAAAAATCACCGCACATGCAATAATGTTTTTTATTGCATGAAAAATGAGAAAAACCATGAAATTGCTTATATCTGCTTCAAGATTCTTTGTTCTGTTTTGTGTCTTTACATTAATTATCGGATGCCAAAAAAAGTCTAATGAAGATTCAGTTCAAACAGAAACTGACCAAATCCCCAAAATCCGGAATCTTAAAGTCATTAATGCCAGCCTTAACGTTTATTTAAAAACAAATCAACAACATCTGATTGCAGGCAATGACGGTATTGTCATTATTTCCAAAGAGGGCACCCAATGGCATGCAGCAAACACCAACGGAATTAGTGACAATATTATCTCTGTGGCTGCGGATGACAGTACCAATACGATACTGGCAGGTGGAGAAAATGGGTTACTCATGGTATCGATAGATTCCGGCGAATCCTGGCAAAAAATAGCTACCGAAAATAATCGTAAAATAACCGCCGTGGCTTTCGATCCGGCTAATAAAAAATGGATAGCAATGGGCGAACAAGGTTTGGCGCTTTATAGCGAATCCCCTTTAACAAAATGGGAAAAAGCTGTCTTTAATTCCGGACTCACAACAACAAAATTAATTCCAACTTCAAACAGTTTATTGGCGATTGGTGAAGATGGACTTATGGCCAACTCTACAGATGGTGGACAAAATTGGCAGATTCTTGAAAGCATGACACCTGCAACCTTGACTGATGGCGTGGTGATTGATGGGCAAATATTAATAATCAGTTGTGCAGACGGAAATATTTTAAGAATTGATCTGGAAAAAAATATCCGGAACATTATCGCTACCGGCAACACATCTTATCTCACAAAAGTTTTTTACAGCACACAACATAAAACCTTAATAGTTTCCACCAGTGACGGTGCAGTTATGTTATCTGATGACACGGGTCATTTATGGGCTCCGGTTGCCGGAACCAGTGGTTACCTGACCAATATTGCCCAAACAACGGACGGGTCAAAAACACTGGTTACCGGTGATGCAGGCACTTTGATGCTTTCCGACAATGGTGGCCGCACATGGCAAACCCTGTCTTCACCAACCAAAGTGACTATTCAAGGTTTGGCGACAATCAATCAGGAATTGGTGGCCTATGGTGAAAGCGGACTTTTATTACACAGCAATGCACCTGATAAATCCTGGATAACAATTAATTTTCCATTCAAAGAATATTTACATCAATTAATTCCCGTAACAGCAGATAATTGGATCAGTGTTGGCACCAAAGGATCATTATTAAGATCGAGAAATCAGGGACAATCCTGGGAAACAACCAATGCAGCGACACAGGAAAATGATTATTTATTTTCAATTATTCAGGATCAAAAAACCGGTAATCTTATTACTGCCGGTACACCCGGTACTATTTTGGTTTCAGAAAATCAGGGTAAAGATTGGAGCATTCGTCTCGCGCTGGGTGATATCACCCAAGGTTACTTTCATCAACTCATTGGTGACAATAAAGGAACCGTTGTCGCCATAGCAGGCCCCGGAATAACGCATTACTCTACCGACGCTGGCAAAACCTGGCAGGCAAGTAATATCGATAACACCAAACAATTGTTTCAAGGTATTTACGATGTCTACAGCGAACAATTTATAGCAGTGGGTCAAGCAGGTAACATTCAATTATCCAGGGATGCTATCGATTGGAAACCCGCAACAACATCAGTGCAGAACTCCTTGCAAACTTTATTTGCTATGGAAAATATTATTTTTATTGGTGCAGATAAAGGATTGATATTATTTTCAACTGATCAGGGAAAAAATTGGCAGACCATTGATACCAAAGTAAATGCCACCATATTGTCAATACGCAAACTGGCAAGCGGCAAACTGATAGCGATTGGATCAAAAGGACTGGTATTAATTTCTGCGGACTCGGGCAAAAACTGGCGACAAATATCCACACCCACCACAACACTCTTACGTGGTCCGGCGCAAGACCCATCAACAGGTATCATTTATTTATCAGGAAAATCAGGAGAAATTCTTTATTCAAAAGATGATGCCGAAACCTGGCAACTTATGCCTTCAGTCACCCAGGCATCAATTAAATCACTGTATATCGATAGCAAAAATCACATGCTGGTTGGCATAGGGGAAAGGCAAATAAGAATTCCGCTGCTAAAATGATTCCATATATATTATTTTAATCCATCCTGATGTTTGAATTGCCCGGTTTGTAAAAAGTGGATTACCTGAGCAATGACTTTTTTATTTTTCATCATAAAGGTATGAGTAACAGGTAGTGCAATAAAATCTTTCATGCCATCGACCTTGGTATTTTCCAAGGTCACTTTACCATCATCAGGATTGGGCAGCATCAAGGATAAAATTGGATTAAATGTTTTAGTTCCCGCAATAATACCCAGCTCAAAATTCGCAGCCGGTAATTGATTACAAAAACTATTGGCAGCGGTACTGAGTTGTTGACCTGCTGGCCCATTAATCGATCTGAAAATATCCCATGATTGTAAATTATCGGCTACTTGACTACCTTTATTCGGCGGTCCCAACATCACTACCCGTGTAACTTTTTCAGCTGGATATTTTGAAAAATAATAACGAACCAACAAACCACCCAGAGAATGGGTCACAAAATAAATGTTTTTTGCCTGATGTCGCACACAAAAATCCAGACCGTCTTTAATGACAGCTTCAGCCAAATCCTCAATCGATTTTTTACGTGAAGGGTAATCAATGTTGTACACCAGAAAATTTTCTTTTTGCAATGATTTGACGAGTGTGTTCATCGACTTGGAAGTTCTACCCATGCCATGAAGGGTGATGACGCACTCCGTAGCACTGACGTGAAAAGCTATAAAACTGAGAATAAAAATAAATATTTTGATTAATGGTTTCATAATTACCTCTGTGGTATTCACCTCACATTCACAACAGGAAAGACAGTCCCCACTTTGAAAAAGGGGGGTTAGGGGGGATTTAAAATCTTCGTAAAATTGACC
>CAMLML010000028.1 GCA_946481095.1 uncultured Cellvibrio sp. | reverse complement strand
TTCCGATCCTTTGGTGGTTTATAGCATTCCACCTGCAGAATTGATGGTCAATCAACCTGAATGGATATTGCGACGCACAGTGTATGCACATGATGTGAATTTTTTCAGAGAATGGGATTGGGCCAATGAGCAGCGTCCAATGGAAGCTGTGCAATTGTTGTTGATGGAAAATCTCGCTGCCTTTCCTGAATCAGTGATGGCCATATCAGCCGGAAGTGGCGGAGTCGCATTTTTTTGGAAGGAGGAAACGGATGAGCAGACACTGCTGGCTATGCTGGATTTTTTGCAAGCTATTCGCCGTCTTTATTCCTAGATACTATCCATTTCCGCCAAATAATGCTGATTGGCACTCAATAAATGTTCACTTAACCGGGTGCGGGTTCCATCCAGCATTTCATTGATTTCCCTGATCAGGGTCAAACGTTTTGGGTCAGGGTGAGGGGATTCCATGAGTTGATGCAGCGCTCGTTGGTAAAAAGCTTGTGCAGTAACTCTATCGCCAATAGTCATGGATTTATTGCCTTGTGCAAGGTACGACATCACTGCCACCATCAAATGAGCCCAGCGTAATTGGCTTTGATAATTTTCGAATTCCTGCTCACTCAGACCGCCACGTGATGCCAGACTGGATAGTATGTCTATGGTATCCAGTAGTTGTTTTTGCGTTTTGTTGATCTGTGCGTCGCTTTCACGTTCGTATCTCACTATTGGCTGGAACTGGGGATTGTCCAGTTCCAGAGTATGAGCCGCTACTTTCTGCAGGCTTGTGTTGATGTAGGGCGAGGGTTTGGTTTCCAATCGACGCATGGCCTCAAGCAGCCCAATAATCAGGCTGTTGATTTTTCTGGCCAGATTTTTGTCGCCCACGGTGTGTTCTATACAGGTTAATACTTCGTTGAGTTCTTCAACCTGCACCCTCAGTCGTCTTTGTTGAAGGCGGCGCATTTGTTCTTTTTTCTGTTTTTCATTCAGGATGCTGACAACAATCAGGGCTCCCAACATCAAGAGTATAAATAGAATTATTATATTCATATAAACAGTTAATCTCTTTTAAAAACAATATATTAAGAGCCTGTATTAAAGTTGAGTATCAGGCCATATTCCAGGGGCTAACTGAGTGTTTTTTGAAAAATGGTTAAAAACTTCAACTTGACCCTTATCTCTTCAGGACTTATAACTGCGCACCTTTTTACCGGGTTTGGATTAGTTAAGTACCAGTTTAGATAAGGATCGGTAAGTTTGCCGCCTTGCGTTTCTACTGCTTAAATCAGCCTTTGTAATTTCCTTTTAGCAAATTGATTAGAAGAACATCATGGGTAAATCCTTAGTTATTGTTGAATCACCCGCCAAAGCCAAAACAATTAATAAATATTTGGGTGCTGATTTTGTTGTTAAATCCAGTGTTGGTCATATACGTGACTTGCCGACCAGTGGCTCCAATAAGCCTATTGACGCAAAAGAGCGCGCAAAGCTTGCTGCTGCTACCCGTAAGTTATCGCCCGAAGAAAAAGCGGCACAAAAAGAATCCAAATCCAAAAGCCAGTTGATCGCCCGTATGGGTATAGATCCCGAGAATAAATGGCAAGCACAATATGAAATCCTTCCTGGCAAAGAAAAAGTCGTCGATGAATTAAAGAAGTTAGCTGAAAAAGTTGACACTATTTATCTGGCAACTGACTTGGATAGAGAAGGGGAGGCTATTGCATGGCATTTGCGTGAAGCAATTGGTGGCGATCCCAAACGTTATCGCCGTGTTGTATTCAATGAAATTACCAAAACCGCCATTCAAAACGCATTCAAAAATCCGGGCATGATTGATCAGGATCGTGTTGATGCTCAACAAGCGCGCCGTTTTTTGGATCGGGTTGTGGGTTACATGGTGTCCCCACTTTTATGGGAAAAAGTAGCGCGAGGTTTATCTGCCGGGCGGGTGCAATCCGTTGCAGTTCGTTTGGTCGTTGAACGTGAAAGGGAAATTCGTGCATTTATTCCGGAAGAATATTGGACGTTGTTTGCGGATCTTGAGGCGGGTAAAAAACAACAGGTTGCTTTTGAAGTTAAAAAACAGGGCGATGAAGCGTTCAAACCTGTTAATGAAGCGCAAACCAAAGCCGCTGTTGCCTTGCTGCAAAAAGCCAAATATGAAGTTATCAGTCGTGAAGATAAACCGACACAGGCAAAACCCTCTGCTCCTTTTATTACATCCACTTTGCAACAGGCTGCGAGCACACGTTTAGGTTTTGGTGTTAAAAAAACCATGATGATGGCGCAACGTCTATATGAAGCGGGTTACATCACTTACATGCGTACCGATTCAACCAATTTGAGTCAGGAAGCAGTTGAAACCTGTCGTGAATATATTTTGGAAAATTTTGGCGAAAAATATTTGCCGAAAAATCCACAAAGTTATTCCAGTAAAGAAGGTGCACAGGAAGCGCATGAAGCAATTCGTCCTTCCAATGTGGGTATTCAGCCCAATCAATTAAGTGGCATGGAGCGCGATGCTGAGCGTTTGTATGGTTTGATCTGGCAACAATTTGTTGCTTGTCAAATGAGCCCTGCGGAATACACCAGTACCAGTGTGGTAGTAAAAGCAGGTGATTTTGAATTGCGTACACGCGGTCGTGTGGTACGTTTTGATGGTTTTACCAAAGTATTACCGCAACAAGTCAAAAAAGATGAAGACGTGGTGTTGCCGGATATGAAACCGGGGCAGGTGCTACCTTTAATTCAATTAAATCCCAAGCAACATTTCACCAAACCACCTGCACGTTACACTGAAGCCAGTTTGGTAAAAGAATTGGAAAGTCGTGCGATTGGTCGTCCTTCTACTTATGCTGCAATTATTTCGACAATTCAGGAACGCGGTTATGTTCGTCAGGAAAATCGTCGTTTTTATGCAGAGAAAATGGGCGATATAGTGACTGAACGTTTGGTTGAGAGTTTTGATGATCTGATGGATTACGGCTTTACTGCAAATATGGAAAACTCGCTCGATTTAATTGCGCAAGGCGAGAAAAAGTGGCGCGATATTCTGGATAATTTTTATCGCGGTTTTACCAAACAATTGCAAAAAGCTTCTTCTGATAAAAAAGGCATGCGGGCTAATGATCCCGTCGATACTGATATAGCCTGCAGTTTGTGTGGCAGGCATATGCAAATTCGTACAGGCAGTACCGGCGTGTTTTTGGGTTGCTCGGGTTATGCCTTGCCGCCCAAAGAAAGATGCAAAAACACTATGAATCTGGTGTCTGGTCATGAGGTCATCGATGAAGACGCGGACGATGAAGCTGAATCACGTCAGTTGCGTACCAAACATCGTTGTAAATTGTGCAATTCGGCGATGGATTCCTATTTGCTGGATGAAAATCGCAAATTGCATATTTGCGGAAACAATCCGGACTGTGCCGGTTATGAAGTTGAGCAGGGTAGCTACAAACTGAAAGGTTATGAAGGGCCAACTTTGGAATGTGATAAATGCGGCAGCGAAATGCAATTGAAAACTGGTCGCTTTGGTAAATATTTTGGTTGTACCAATAGTGAGTGTAAAAACACACGTAAATTGTTGAAGAGTGGTGAAGCGGCTCCGCCGAAAGTTGATCCTATTGCCATGCCCGATTTACGTTGCGAAAAAGTTGATGATTATTATGTATTGCGTGACGGTGCGGCCGGTTTATTTTTAGCAGCAAGCCAATTTCCAAAAAATCGCGAGACCAGAGCGCCTTTAGTGTCTGAATTATTGCCATACAAAAAACAAATTGATCCCAAATATCATTTCCTGCTGTCTGCACCTGTAAAAGACCCGGATGGTAATTTGGCGATAGTGCGTTTCAGTCGTAAAACCAAAGAACAATATGTGCAAACAGAAGTGAATGGCAAAGCGACAGGTTGGAAAGCATTTTATGAATCTGGCAAATGGCATGTCAGCAAATAAGGTCAGTGATTTTTCCCGTGTTAACCAGCGCTTGTTGCAGGCGCGTTTTTTACTGCAACAAGCGCAAAATCTTTCGCAAGCCCCTCTGTCGCCGCTGCAACATGATGCTTTAATTAATTCGGTATTGATGCATCTGCAACTTGCGTTGGTTTTTTATTGGCGCGAATTGGGTTCTTATAGTCGGCTCAAAAATGCGTATCAAATTCAATCTTTGCAAGAGTTGCAGTCTGAATTAGGCAAACAAAATCTTCATTCGCAAATGGTTGATGAATTAATTGATTTACAGTCTTATCGAGGTTCATGGTTGCATCGTTTGCAATCCGTTATTCATGATTTAACTGTCTCGGATGTGCCACAACCTGAAGCCAAAGCTTTTGTAGTGGATGATAGTCAAATACCTTTGGTGCAGCTTGAAGAAGAAAAATCCCTGTCGTGGGACGATCTGGAAAAATTCATTCAGGAGTTTGTACAGCTAACGCAAAGGCAGCGAGTTGTGCTTGCTGAATTCTAGTCCGGGTTTGAAGGCGGAATCTGTTCCTTTTCAATTCAGAACCTCCTCTGGAAAGTTATTCGTGCCGAATTAGCACAGAAATTATGTGAGATATAACAATTCACTCAAACATTATCCCCGCTTGAAGATTCCGGTTGATGCTTGGCGGTCTAGTGTGGCAAAATTCGCACCCTTCGCGTGTCCGGCTTGTTTGTGTTTTATAAAATTATATAAAAATCAATAGGTTGGATATTGCTTTGCCAGTTGCCCGGAAGGGTATTTGCGGACGTGGTGAAATTGGTAGACACACCAGGTTTAGGTTCTGGCGCCGTGAGGTGTGAGAGTTCGAGTCTCTCCGTCCGCACCATAATCACTAGTTATTTCACGAGGCACATATGCAGGTTTCACTTGAAACAACCTCTGGATTGGAGCGTCGCTTGACTGTTGGCGTCCCTGCAGAACAAGTAGACAACGAAGTCGAAGATCGAATTAAACAGGCTGCTCGTAATGTCAGCATCAAAGGCTTCCGTAAAGGTAAAGTGCCGGTTTCAGTTGTCAAACAGCGGTTTGGTGCCAACATTCGTCAGGAAGTGGTTGGTGATGTCATCAGCCGTTCGTTTTATGCGGCGGTACAAAAAGAAAATGTAAAACCCGCTGGTCAGCCCTCCATACAACCCAAGCAATTGGCCCCAGGTAAGGATCTTGAATACATAGCTGTGTTTGAGGTTTACCCTTCGGTTGCTTTGGCAGATTTAAGTCAGTACGAAATAACACGTCATACGGCCGATGTTACCGAGAATGATCTGGATGCCATGATTGAAACCTTGCGCAAGGCGCAGGCAACTTATACTCCGGTTGATCGCGCTGCTATTGATGGCGACAAAGTGAATATCAATTTCGTTGGTACAAAAGACGGTGTTGAGTTTGCTGGTGGTAAAGCTGATAACCAGAGCCTTGTATTAGGTTCAGGATCTATGATTCCTGGTTTTGAAGAGGGAATTGTGGGGATGAAGGTGGGAGAGGAAAAGGCTATTGCTGTCACCTTCCCGGAAGATTACAAGTCTGAAGAGTTGAAAGGTGCCCAGGCTGAATTCAAGATTACGCTGAACAGCGTATCAGCTGCCGAATTGCCAGCAGTTGATCAGGCGTTTTTCAGCAAGTTCGGAGTTGCGGGAGACCTTAATCAATTCCGTGCCGAAGTTAAAGTCAATATGGAACGTGAACTTAACAATGCTTTGAAAATGAAGGTCAAAAACCAGGTGATGGATGCATTGATATCAACCCATCAGGTTGATGTGCCGAAAGCCTTGGTTGCTAACGAAATTAACTTGCTGCGCGATCAGATGATGCAGCGTTTTGGTGGTCAAAAACAAAATTTTGATGTCAGAAGTTTGTTACCTGACACTATGTTTCAGGATGAAGCCAATCGTCGTGTGACTTTGGGATTAATCGTTGGTGAGATAGTCAAAGATTCAAAAATCAAACCTGATGCCAAGCTGGTTAAAGCGAAAGTTGAGGAGATTGCTTCTACTTATGAGCAACCTCAGGATGTGATTGATTACTACAATAGTAATCGTGAATTGATGGCAGGTGTTGAGTCTGCAGTTTTGGAAGACCAGGTTGTTGAGTACATAGTTTCCAAAGCCAAAGTAAATGATGTCCAGTCAACTTATGATCAGGTTATCAAATCCAAGCCTCAAGCTTAATCGTTTAAAAAAGCCGCAGAATGTTTATTTTGCGGCTTTCTTTCATCAATACCCTACGCATTTTTTTTCTTTCGACTGGCATATCAGTCCATCAGGGGTTAAGCTCACTCTTGTCAGTAATGTACCTTTAATGTTTTAACTGCTAATAAACAATTTCTTGTTATTGCATAAGGAATTAACAACTCATGTCACAAATTTATTTTCCATCCCAGTCTCCTGTCATTAATAGTGGATTGGTTCCTATCGTTATTGAACAAACTGCACGCGGTGAGCGCTCTTTTGATATTTACTCACGCTTATTGAAAGAACGGGTCATTTTTTTGGTGGGCCAGGTTGAAGATTACATGGCGAATCTGGTGGTTGCCCAATTGCTGTTTCTGGAAGCGGAGAACCCGGACAAGGATATACATTTATACATTAACTCTCCCGGCGGATCAGTGACGGCAGGTATGTCTATCTATGACACCATGCAATTTATCAAGCCTGATGTAAGTACTATGTGTATTGGTCAGGCTTGTAGCATGGGAGCATTTCTGTTGAATGCTGGCGCTAAAGGCAAGCGCTATTGTCTGCCTAATGCTCGGGTTATGATTCATCAACCCAGTGGCGGGGCCCAGGGGCAGGCATCGGATATTCATATCCAGGCTCAGGAAATCCTGAAAATACGTTCACGTTTAAATGAATTGATGGCGCAGCATTCCGGGCAGCCTGTCGAAAGAATTGCCCAGGACACAGAGCGGGATAATTTTATGTCAGCAGAGCAAGCCAAAGACTATGGTTTGGTTGATGCGGTGATTGAAAAGCGCCAGACTGTTGGCAAGTCTTGAACACCTGTCAGTATCTGTTAATCTGGCGACCTGTTATTTTCGATAGCCCGTTATTTGAGGCGCCAGTTTTTCGCTTCTCGAGCTTGAAAATTGTCAATTTAGCCCGACAATTAGTATGAAATTAGTTACGGAGTGTTCCAATGAGCGATCACAGTGGTGATAGCGGAGACAAAAACGGCAAGTTGTTGTACTGCTCTTTTTGTGGCAAAAGTCAGCATGAAGTGCGGAAGCTTATTGCCGGTCCGTCAGTGTTTATTTGTGATGAATGTGTCGACTTATGTAATGACATCATTCGCGAAGAGATTCAGGAAAGCCCCTCTGAAGGTGCCGGGGACAAGTTACCCAAACCCCATGAAATTTCAGCTATTCTCGACCAGTATGTAATCGGGCAACGCCGGGCCAAGAAGGTTTTGGCGGTGGCTGTTTACAACCACTACAAGCGTTTGCGTCATGGCGGCAAACAGGGTAAGGAAAAAGAAGCCGTTGAACTTGGCAAAAGTAATATCCTGTTGGTGGGACCCACTGGCAGTGGTAAGACTTTGCTTGCCGAAACCTTGGCTCGATTGCTGGACGTTCCTTTTACTATCGCTGATGCAACAACCCTGACTGAAGCGGGCTATGTCGGTGAGGACGTTGAAAACATTATCCAAAAATTGCTGCAGAAATGTGACTACGATGTTGAGAAGGCTCAGCAGGGTATTGTTTACATTGATGAAATCGACAAAATTTCCCGTAAGTCAGACAATCCCTCCATTACACGTGATGTGTCCGGTGAAGGTGTTCAACAAGCTTTGCTGAAGTTGATTGAGGGTACTATTGCATCAGTTCCTCCACAGGGTGGTCGCAAGCATCCGCAACAGGAATTCCTGCAAGTTGACACTTCCAATATTCTATTTATTTGCGGTGGTGCTTTTGCCGGTTTGGACAAAGTGATTCGCGATAGATCGGAAAAAGGTGGAATAGGTTTCAGTGCCGAAGTTAAAAGCAAAGATGAAAAACGTAATTTCGGTGAGACACTTCATGATTTGGAACCGGAAGATTTGGTCCGTTATGGATTGATTCCTGAATTTGTTGGACGTCTGCCGGTTATCGCAACTTTGGATGAGTTGGATAAAGCTGCATTAATTCAAATTTTGACTGAACCTCGAAATGCACTGACAAAACAGTATTCGCGTTTGTTTGAAATGGAAGGTGTACAAATTGATTTCCGTCCGGATGCACTTGATGCTGTTGCCGAGCGAGCTTTGGCTCGCAAGACAGGTGCTCGCGGTTTGAGGTCGATAATGGAATCCGTGCTTTTGGATACTATGTATAAAATCCCATCCGAAGAACATGTCGCCAAAGTGGTGGTGGATGAATCAGTTATTAAGGGCGAGTCAGAACCACTTTTGGTTTATGAAAGCCTCGAAAAACCCGCTAAAGCGGCGGCAGAGGATTAATTGAACGAAAAAATAAAAAAGGGCGCCATGAGGCGCCTTTTTTATTTTTTCACGGATAACTTGTAATTTTGTTAAACAGACCCCAATCTTGTTTTAGAAAAGTCAGTTTACAGAAAAAGAGATGAATGATGGCTACGACATTTCCAACCGATTCGACACTCATGGATATTCCCCTGTTGCCTCTTCGCGATTTGGTTGTGTACCCGCACATGGTGACCCCTTTATTTGTCGGGCGCGGTAAATCAATCGAAGCACTTGAACGCGGTATGGCAACTGATAAGCAAGTATTGCTGCTTGCACAAAAAAATCCCCAGCAGGATGATCCCAAAGCATCTGATTTGTACACAATAGGTACACTTGCCAGCATATTGCAATTGCTGAAATTACCTGACGGTACAGTGAAGGTATTAATTGAAGGTCGCGAGCGCGCGATTATTAATGATATTAAAGATCAGGGCGTATTTTTCAGTGCCGATGTTGAAATAATTCCCAGCGTTGATGTTTTCACGAGGGAAGCTGAAGCACTGGCTACAACATTACTTCAGCAATTTGAACAGTACGTCAATCTGAGCAAAAAAGTTCCTGCGGAAGTAATTGCATCTTTATCCGGAATTGAAGATCCGGGGCGCCTGGCTGATACCATTACTGCACATATGTCATTGGATCTTTCCAAAAAGCAATCTGTACTTGAGATGGAATCTGTTCCGAAACGAATTACCCATTTACTTGAATTAATTGATACTGAAATCGATGTCTTTCAGGTTGAGAAAAAAATTCGCGGGCGCGTTAAAAAACAAATGGAAAAAAGTCAGCGTGAATATTATTTAAATGAACAGATTAAAGCGATTCAAAAAGAATTGGGCGAAATGGGTGAGGACGTCAATGAAATTGACGAGATTGAAAGGAAAATAGTGTCTTCACAAATGCCCAAAGATGCCGAGCAAAAAGCGCGTGCAGAATTAAACAAATTAAAAATGATGTCGCCCATGTCAGCTGAAGCGTCTGTATTGCGCTCGTATCTTGATTGGATGATCAAGGTGCCTTGGAGCAAACGTAGCAAGGTGCGTCATGATCTACAACGCGCGGAAGAAATTTTAAATAAAGATCATTTTGGTTTGGAAGAAGTCAAAGAGCGTATTCTTGAATATCTGGCGGTGCAGCAGCGAGTTAAGAAAGTAAAAGGTCCGATACTCTGTTTGGTTGGGCCTCCCGGGGTTGGTAAAACATCTTTGGGCGAATCTATCGCGCGTGCGACCAATCGCGAATTTATTCGAATGGCTCTGGGTGGTGTGCGTGATGAAGCGGAAATACGTGGTCATCGCCGAACTTATATTGGTTCACTACCGGGAAAACTCATCCAGAAAATGGCGAAAGTTGGTGTAAAAAACCCACTGTTCTTATTGGATGAAATAGACAAAATGGGGATGGATAATCGTGGTGACCCTGCGTCGGCCTTATTGGAAGTGTTGGATCCGGAACAGAACAGTCATTTCAATGATCATTATCTGGAAGTGGATTACGACTTATCGGATGTGATGTTTGTTTGTACATCCAATTCCATGAATATTCCAGGCCCACTTCTGGATCGTATGGAGGTTATTCGAATTCCCGGGTACACAGAAGATGAGAAGTTGGGAATCGCTTCGCGTTACCTGATACCAAAACAAATCAAAGCGAACGGATTGAAAGATAACGAAATTAAAATCTCCGAGTCAGCTATTCGCGACATGGTGCGTTATTACACACGTGAAGCCGGTGTGCGTGGTCTGGAGCGCGAAGTTGCAAAACTTTGTCGTAAGGTGGTAACACAACATGTTAAGGAAAAACAATTAACGGTTGATGAAATTGGATCCGAAGGGTTGGAGGAGTTGTTGGGGGTTCGCAAATTTGATTTTGGTAAGGCGGAAGCGAATGATCAAATAGGGCAAGTGACAGGATTGGCATGGACACAAGTGGGCGGCGAGCTGCTGACTATAGAATCATCGGCTATCCCGGGTAAAGGGCTTATTATCAAAACCGGCTCTCTCGGTGATGTGATGCAGGAATCCATTCAGGCTGCGCTTACTGTTGTTCGTTCGCGAGGACAAGCATTGGGTATTGCCCCTGATTATCATGAAAAAGTTGATATTCATATCCATGTGCCAGAAGGGGCGACTCCCAAAGATGGCCCGAGTGCCGGTATTGCGATGTGTACGGCATTAGTGTCTGTGCAAACAGGTATCGCAGTCAGGGCTGATGTTGCCATGACAGGCGAAATCACTTTGCGTGGTGAAGTGTTGCGTATAGGTGGATTGAAAGAGAAGTTGTTGGCTGCTCACAGGGGCGGAATTAAAACAGTGATTATTCCTGCTGAGAATGAACGTGATTTGAAGGAAATTCCTGCCAATATCAAAGCTGATTTGATAATCAAACCTGTTAAATGGATTGATGAAGTGCTGGAGTTGGCGTTGCAACATCAACCCAAGCCTTTGACTGATGAAGAATACACTGCACTTAAAAAAGCTTCGCAAAAAACAGGCTCTGAAAACAGGATCAGCACCCATTAACAAAACTGCACTCTTGAATCGTTACTTTTCAGGACGTGCAGGCTGTTTTTATTGAAATACTTTTACAATCTTGAGTGATTTGTGTGCAAAAATAGATGGATTTCGCGAAAGCGGTAGGCTTTCCTTGACCCCCTGAAGTTCAGTTGGTATAAATCGCAACTCATTATTCGTGGCGACTGAGAGGTGAGAAAAACCTGCTGATCGCATTTTTAAACATAAAATTAAAAAGGGGTTACTCGTGAACAAGACTGAATTAATTGAGGCAATTGCAGCATCAGCTGACATCCCAAAAACAACAGCAGGAAAGGCATTGGATGCGGTGATGGATAGCATCACTAATGCATTGAAGTCGGGTGACTCGGTTGTGTTGGTTGGTTTTGGTACGTTTGCCGTAAAAGAAAGAGCTGCACGTACAGGTCGCAATCCCAAAACTCGTGAAGAAATTGCTATACCTGCTTCAAAAGTTCCAGGTTTTAAAGCTGGAAAGGCCTTGAAGGATGCTGTTAATTAATTTCCCGGAGTGAAATTAATTTATATATGTCAGACACAAAGGCGCATTTCGGTGCGCTTTTTTTTTAACTGCTAGAGCGAAAAAGGTTTTGACCTCACTCGGTAGATAATAAACCAACCAGAGTGTTAGGAGCATTCAATGTTACAAAATATTCGTGACAATTCCCGTGGAATTATTTCCTATATCCTTATCGGAATTTTGGTGTTGTTTTTTGCCATATCTGGCATAGAAGCATTGTTTAATTGGAATGTGAATGCGGATGAAGCTGCCAGTGTAAACGGTGAAAAAATTACCAAAGCTTCATTGGAGCGTGCAATTGCCAGTCAAAAACAACAAATGATCAATACTTACGGCAATGACATTCCTGCTGAATTTATCAGCGATGATTATTTGCGTAAGCCAGTGCTTGAAAATTTAATTCGAAGAGCCGTGCTACTTCAGAATGCAAAAGCAATGGGATTGGCTGTTTCCCAAGAAGAGCTGATGAAGCAAATTGCGGCTGAACCAGGCTTTAAAGACGAAAAAGGTGTGTTCGATAATCAAAAATATCAACAAATTCTGGGCATGATGGGATTAAGCCATAGCGATTATTTAAAACTTCTTTCTGAAGACCAAATAATTGGCCAATTACAAACTGCAGTGAGCAGTAGCGCTTTCACCCTGCCTTATGAAGTCGATAATCTGGTCGCTTTGAATTTCCAATCACGCGACATTCAGTATTTCAAATTACCGATAAGTCAGGTTCAGGCTTCAATTAGTGTTAGCGATGAAGAAGTCAGTTCCGAGTACAGTGCAAATCCACAAACTTATACGGCAGAGGAACAAGTTGCTGTTGATTATATTGAGTTAAACAGTGCGGATTTGATGAAAGAAATAAACGTTACCGAGGAGCAGATTCGTAGCCAATATGATCAGTTTGTCGCTAATTTTGTAGCTAAACCGGAAAAACAAGCTGCACATATTTTAATAGAAGGCGATAAACCGGATTTGGTTAAACAGATTGCCGATAAAATTGCGGCTGGAGAAGATTTTGCTGCTTTGGCTAAAACCTATTCAGAAGACCTGGGAAGTAAAGAGCAAGGTGGTGATTTGGGATATTCCACAGGTGATACTTTCCCGACAGAATTTGAAAGTGCGTTGGCTGCATTAAAAGTGGGTGAAGTTTCTGCTGCAGTCAAAACCGATGCGGGTACACATTTTATTAAACTCATTGCTGAACGAGGTGGTAAAGCGCCTTCTTTTGATGAACAACGTGCATCTATCGAGGATCAATTGAAACGAGCAGAGGCAGAAAATCTGTTTGTAACGAAGCTTGAGAAATTAAAAGAAGAAACCTACAACGCTGAAAAATTAGCGGATGTTGCTCCAGGTTTGGGATTGGTCGTGAAAAATACCGGATTGTTTGCGCGTAATACCGGTAAAGATATTGCAGCCAATTCTAAATTTGTTGAAGCTGCATTTTCTAACGATGTTCTGCAAGAGGGTAATTCAAGTGAGCCGGTTGAAATTGAAAACTTGCATGTGGTTGTAGTTAAAAAGACTGAGCATCAACCCAAGCATTTAAGATCTCTTGAAGAAGTGAAAGATCAGATTGTCAGTACATTAAAAGATAAAAAAGCCCGTTTACTTATCGCAGAAAAAGCGCGTGAATATGTTAATCAGCTGCAGTCAGGTAAAGCTTTTGTTGAGGTTGCAAAATCTGCAGGCGCCGAGTACAAAGAATTTAACGATATCAAACGTGGTAACCCTGAAGCCGATATGGAGGTGTTGCGTGTTGCGTTTTCTATGGCTAAACCCACATCAGAAAATAATAGTGTCAGCGGTGCCCCTTTATCAAATGGCGACTACGCTGTTGTTGTTGTATCTGCTGTGACCAGTGGTGAAAAATCGCAAATACCTGCTGAGCAACAAACAGCAATTGTGTCGCAACTTTCCAATCTGACAGGTCAACAAGATTTTGATAGTTTCCAAAAAGCCCTGGAAGAAAAAGCGGAAATAGAAAGAAAAATGTGATTTTTACAAGCATAAAAAAACCGCCAGTAATGGCGGTTTTTTTATGCTTGTAAAATACAGTTATCCAATTCACTAAATTGCGACGGTTTGTATTTCAACTGCTGCAATTCGTTTACCTTCATCAGCAGATTTTTGGTAGCTTTCGATTTCATTGAAATTCAGATAACGATAAATATCAGCACCCATGCTGTTAATTTTGCTGGCGTAAGCTAAATACTCTTCGGGTGAGGGTAATTTACCTAATACAGCGGCGATTGCGGCCAATTCAGCAGAAGCCAAATACACATTAGCGCCTTCACCTAAACGGTTGGGGAAGTTACGGGTTGAGGTCGAAACTACTGTGGAGTTTTTTGCAACACGTGCCTGATTACCCATGCATAATGAACAACCTGGCATTTCGGTACGTGCACCTTTGACACCGTAGATACTGTAATAACCTTCTTCCATCAATTGGTGTGCATCCATTTTTGTGGGCGGGGCAATCCACAAACGAGTTGATAACTCATCTTTGGTGGCGGCCAATAATTTACCCGCAGCACGGAAGTGGCCGATGTTGGTCATGCAAGAACCTATAAAGACCTCATCAATCTTATCGCCTTGAACTTCAGACAATACTTTCACATCGTCCGGGTCGTTGGGGCAGGCGAGAATGGGTTCTTTGATGTCAGCCAGATCAATATCGATAATCGCCGCATACTCGGCGTCTTTGTCTGCTTCCATCAACACAGGATTTGCCAGCCATTCTTCCATTTTGCGTGCACGACGTTCGATAGTGCGAATATCACCGTAACCTTGTTCGATCATCCAGCGCAACATAGTGATGTTGGATTTCAAATATTCAATGATGGGTTCTTTATCCAATTTGATAGTACAACCCGCCGCTGAACGCTCCGCTGATGCATCGGAAATTTCAAACGCTTGTTCAACTTTTAGTTTTGGCAAGCCTTCAACTTCAAGGATGCGGCCAGAGAAAATATTTTTCTTACCTTTTTTGTCGATGGTCAGCAAACCGGCTTTGATTGCATAAAGTGGAATTGCATTCACCAGATCGCGCAAGGTAATGCCAGGTTGCATTTCGCCTTTGAATCGAACCAGAACAGACTCGGGCATATCCAGAGGCATTACACCAGTTGCTGCTGCAAACGCGACCAAGCCAGAACCGGCAGGGAAAGAAATACCAATCGGGAAACGAGTATGGGAGTCGCCACCCGTACCGACAGTGTCAGGCAACAACATACGGTTTAACCAGCTGTGGATAATCCCATCGCCTGGACGTAATGAAACACCACCGCGTGTCATGATGAAATCTGGCAAGGTGTGTTGGGTTTCGATATCGACAGGTTTTGGATAAGCCGCTGTATGACAGAAAGATTGCATGGTCAGATCAGCCGAGAAACCCAGGCAGGCCAGGTCTTTCAATTCGTCACGTGTCATTGGTCCGGTAGTGTCTTGAGAACCCACAGTGGTCATGTAAGGTTCGCAGTAAGTCCCGGGGCGAATACCTTTTACACCACAGGCTTTGCCCACCATTTTTTGTGCGAGCGTAAAACCTTTACCTGAATCGGTAGGCGATTCAGGTAAGCGGAATAGTGTGCTGGCAGGCAATCCCAGAGAAGCACGCGCTTTGGTTGTCAAACCACGACCGATAATCAAAGGGATACGGCCACCAGCCTGAACCTCGTCCAGAAGTACATCGGATTTCAATTCGAACTCCGAAATCACTGCGCCGGTTGTGGCATTCAGGATCTTGCCTTCATACGGACGAACATCAATCACATCGCCCATATTCAAATTATCAACAGGGGCTTCGAATACCAGAGCGCCTGCATCTTCCATAGTGTTGTAAAAAATGGGAGCCACTTTGCCGCCAATACAAACACCGCCAGTGCGTTTGTTCGGTACACCGGGAATGTCTTCACCGATAAACCAAAGTACAGAGTTGGTGGCTGATTTGCGCGATGAACCGGTTCCGACAACATCACCCACAAACACCAGAGGATAGCCTTTGGTCTTCAACGCTTCGATTTGTTTGATTGGACCGATTTTGCCTGGCTCATCAGGCTTAATGCCATCGCGTGTCATTTTGAACATGGCGAGAGCATGCAAGGGGATATCGGGACGTGACCAGGCATCAGGCGCTGGTGATAAATCATCGGTATTGGTTTCACCGGTGACTTTGAAAACAGTGAGTTTGGTGCTTTCCGGAACTTTTGGCTTACTGGTAAACCATTCAGCATCAGCCCAGGATTGCATCAGTGCTTTGGCGTGTGGATTACCGGCTTTGACTTTTTCTTCCACATCGTGGAAAGCATCAAACATCAATAATGTGTGTTTGAGTTGTTCTGCAGCCAAAGGCGCCAGAGTGGAATCATCAAGCAAATTAACCAGAGTTTCGATGTTGTAACCACCAAGCATCATACCGAGCAGTTTTATCGCAAGAGGTTTATCTATCAACGGGGAGGTGGTTTCGTTTTTGAGTATCGCACTGAGGAATGCAGCTTTAACATAGGCGGCTTCATCGACGCCAGGTGGAACACGGTTTGTAATCAAATCCAATAAAACTTCTTTTTCACCCGCCGGTGGATTTTTGAGTAACTCAACCAATCCGGATACTTGTTCTGCAGTGAGTGGTTTGGGTGGAATACCTTCGGCGGCGCGTTCTGCGACCTGTTTGCGATAAGCTTCGAGCACGATTTTATCCTCGTTAATGTGGGTTTACTCTCTTCGCAGGATCTCTGCTTCAAGAGGCTATCCATGACCGTCATGGATGAAAAGTGAACTTGATAAAGACAGTACACTTGAGGTTGCTCATAAGAGCAGTAAAACGGTTGCGCAGTATAACTCAAGGTACGCAGACTGTTAATGGAGTCTGTATGTTGTGATAAGGTGGCACCTTTATTTTTTACAAAAAATCACTTCATATAAAGAGGCCAAAATGAAACCAACGGCAAGCAGAATACAATTGACGCTGATCACAAGTCTGATAATTGCACTGTCAGCTTGTGACAAGAAACCTGATCAGGATTCAAACAAGGAATCTGTTACGGAAATCAGCATCGCTGCTTCCTCGTCTGTATCATCTGCGCAATGCGAGGGTGTAGCACCATCGGGAGATTTAATTCCTGTACGCATTGAATCAGCCAATTCTGCACGAACCGAAGCAGGGTTATATGAAGGCCCTGTCTGGATAAAGGATTCACTTTATTTTTCTGATTTTACATTTGCAAATGGATTTCCTTCCCGCATTCAAAAACTGGATGTATCAGGCAATATGACAACCCTGATTGAAGATTCCGGCAGCAATGGTTTGGCTGTTGATAATCAGGGCAATTTAATTGCGGGCACACATAAATTCAAAGCAGTTTCCCGCTACAACCTGAGCACCGGTGAACGCACAACAGTGGCATCGGAATTTAATGGAAATGTATTTAATTCGCCTAACGATATTGCTGTTGCCAAAGATGGAACCATTTATTTTACTGATCCCGCATTTCAACGCGATGCGGCACCGGGCGGTCAGGACAAAACCGGTGTTTATCGAATTTCTTCTGATGGCAAGGTGAGTTTGGTTGATGACACTATCATCAATCCCAATGGAATTAGTTTGTCTGTTAATGAGGATATTTTGTATGTCAATGGTGGTGGTGAACAAGGTGTACTCAGAGCTTATGCCTTGGTAGATGGAATTCCTCAAACTGGAAAAGATTTGGTAACCGGAATCAGTATTCCTGATGGCATGGCAATTGATTGTCTGGGTAATATTTATTTAACTGAACACATCAAGCGCAAGTTAACGGTTTATACACCTGACGGAAAACAAATTGCACAGGCTTCTACCGATGCCAACTTAACCAATGTTGCATTTGGTGGCCCGGATAATAAAACGTTATTCATGACAGGCGCAGGTGCAGTCTGGAAAATTGATCTCAATATTTCCGGTTCTGCTTACTAAATTGACTATGCTGGTTTTAAAAACAGTTAAAACTCCCTGCGTCGGCATTTGCTCAACCGGTATTGGTGACAACGTGTGCCGTGGATGCAAACGCTTTGCGCATGAAGTGATTGATTGGAATGCTTATACCCATGACCAACGGGTAATTATTGCCGATCGATTGGAAAATTTTCTGACTCAGGTTGTTAAGCTGCATTTTGAAATTGTGGATGAAAATCTGTTGCTTGAGCAAATAAAGCATCAACAAATTTTATTTAAACCGGAACAAAATCCTTATTGTTGGTTGTTTGATTTATTGAGAGCAGGTGCCAGTCAAATAGAAAATTTGGATTTATTTGGTGTCAAGCGTTTGCCTTATAAAGCGGACTTATCCCTGGCAGAAATTCGTGATCATATCGATAAGGATTTTTATGCATTGTCGTCAGCTTATTACGAGCGTTACATTATTCCCGGGTTTTATACTTCATGACTGATATCTCTCATATCCACCAATTTTTGCTTTGCGCTACACCTGAGCAATGGATCCAAAACGCATTGGATAATCAGTCGTTGTTATTACTTGATCATGCCAATTGCGAAAAAAAAGCGGCGTCAACAGCAATCAATTTGATGTTTCGTTACGTGGGTGATTTTGACATGATGCACAAAATGTCGCGTCTTGCCCGTGAGGAGTTGCGTCATTACGAACAGGTGATGCAGATTATGGAAAAGCGAAATATTGCTTATGAACAAATTACACCGGGGCGATATGCCGGTGGCTTACGTAAAATTGTACGCACTCATGAGCCAGCACGTTATATTGATACCTTGATTATAGGTGCCATTATTGAAGCCAGATCCTGTGAACGTTTTGCGAAATTGGCGCCTCATCTTGACGAAGAATTACAAGCGTTTTACCTGTCATTGCTCAAATCCGAATCGCGCCATTATCAGGATTATTTAAAATTGGCCAAGCGTGCTGCCGAGGGTAAAGATATCAGCGAACGCATTCATGAATTTTTGGAAATTGAAAAAGAGTTGATTGAGTCACCAGATGAGGAATTCCGTTTTCACTCCGGGGTGATTAGTGCGGACATGAGGTAATAGTTACTCCATAAATGTATAACGATTGCGTCCGCCTTCTTTGGATTTGTAAAGGCCTTGGTCTGTTTTTTCCAACCACTCCTTGTAATCTTTGAAGTGATCGCCCAGCGCACAAACGCCCAGACTGATAGTGAAACGTATATCCTGACCGTCAAAGTGCACCAGCATTTTTTCTATTTTTTGACGTAATCTTTCTGCAAATACACAGGCGCCATCACCGGTTGTATTGGTAAGTATAATGCCGAATTCTTCACCGCCGTATCGACCGGCAATATCCAGATCCCGCACTTGTTCTTTAATCGCACGACTCACCTGACGAATAACTTCATCGCCAGTGGGATGTCCATAACGATCGTTGACTTTTTTGAAATGGTCTATATCCATCATGATTAACGAGCAAGGGCTTTGATAACGTTCGTAACGTTTGAATTCCTGAATCAAACGCAGTTCCCAGTAACCACGATTGTATAAACCGGTTAGATGATCGGTACGACTCAGGTTTTTCAGCTTTTCATTAGCTTGTTCCTGGGCAATTTTATTAACGGCTGTATCGGTGACGTCATATACAATTACGCAGATGTGATCAACTTCGTTTTTGGTATTGGCCAGAGGAATAATAGTACTGTTTTGATACATGTATTCTGCTGTACCGGTGATAGGCCGGTAATGGGGAAAACGAAACAGATAGGGGCGTTGTTCCCACGTGGTAAAAGTGGCATTTTGTAAAACAAATACTGATTCAGCTTTGTGACGGAACCAGTCTTCAGACAATTCCGGAAAAACATTAAACAAGGTTTTGCCTAATACTTTTTCAGGTAATTTCCCGCTGTGGTTTTGCATAAAACTATTCCACACGACCACTTTGTAATGCTCGTCGAGAACTACCAATCCTACATCGATATTCTGCAGTATATCCATCTGCCAGTGGACATCATTAAATATACTGTCGGCAGCCTTCTTTAACATGAAATTTTCAGCTTTTAATCCAGTAAATAGTCAAGTTTTTGTAGTAATCCGGCAATTGAATGTTCAGCAACGACCAATAATAAATCACAATTGATTTGATGATTTTCAATTGCATAATTAATTTCAACAACCAGAGCCTGCTTCCATTTCATGTTATTGCCTGAAAGCAAATCATGAATATTACAGTGCTGTCCTAGCAACATTGGAGGCCCAAAACTGAAGTGAGTATCCAATTGCTCAGCCAAACCTCTCAAACAGGCGCCATTCAAGACATTTGCTGTATCCATCAACAATTCATTCTCGGCTTGTTCGTCAGTCGCTTTTCCATATTTCAACAAGCTGGCAAGGTCATTAAAATCGGTTCTGTTAAATATCAACATGGCTTCACCGGCAATTCCGCCACCAATGAACCCCTGACAAACACCGTGTACCCTCTGGTCATCCGAATCGTGATTTAACGAATGCAAGGTCATGGAAATATCAGTCGGGTTAAGCACGCTGACATGTGGAATGGATAAGACCACAAACACATCCAGAAGTCTTGCCAGTCGATCTCCCGCCTGTCCCATGGCAACATTTGTAATTTCTTGCAGACAGTCGCGTTGTTCTTCGGTGAGTAGGTACTGGTTCATACGCCCTGTTATATTTCCTGAATCATCAGTTATTTGAAGCTTAGCAGTAATGTCAAAAATTGTTAGCCTGCCAACCCAAAAAGCAAAAATTCCAATCAAGGGTGCAAGAGGCTTGATAAAAAATGTAGTATTGCCGCCAACACTTAATAAACAAGGTGAATAAATTCCATGTGCATTCAGATTAAATCAGATTTAACTTGCAGATTTATGCGCCAGTGCCAGTGGTGGCTAGGCACTTTGCTTGCAGTCGTTTCCGTGAGTGTTATCGCTGAACCCTCATGGCCTAAACCGGAAACAAAGTTGGCGCAAGATTACATTCAATCCTGCGCCAAAGATTATCAAAAGGTCAGTTCGGAATTGATGGTGTTTGGTAAAACCAAAAAAGCCTTTGCTGATCAAAAGCTGCTAAAAAAAATCAATCAAATGGATATATTGATTGATAAGCAAGTGAATCTTGCCGGTTTATACGCCAATGTTCACCCTGATGCTGAACTGAGAAGTGTTGCAGAGTTTTGTGAAAAAGAATGGATGGGTCTGGTGAGCGATATCAGTTTGTCCCGTCCCCTGTATGACAATATCAAGCGTGTAAAACTGTCGCGCCTTTCTGCAGAAGACAAGCGATATGTAGAGCATATGTTGCGTGATTTCAAACGTTCCGGTGTTGATAAAGATGAGTCAACCCGTAAAAAAATCAAACAACTCAGTGATGAGATTATACAAATCGGCCAGGAGTTTGATAAAAATATCCGGGAAGGATCAAAGCAGTTGGTTTTAAATTCCGCAAAAGATTTGGATGGGTTGCCGCAGGATTATATTGATAAACACAAACCCAATGCAGAAGGAAAAATACTATTGGGCACTGCCTATCCGGATTATTATCCTTTTATGCAATACGCAAAAAATGATGATTTACGTAAACAATATTATATCTTGTTCCGTCAGCAGGCTTATCCAAAAAATAAAGATGTATTGATGAAGTTGATGCAAAAACGCCACGAACTTGCTTCTATCCTGGGTTATACCAACTTCGCTGAATTCGTAACCGAAGACAAGATGATCAAGAGTGCTGAAAATGCGCAGGACTTTATTGACAAGGTGTCGTCAATTGCCGCTGCAAAGTCAAAACAGGAATATTATGTTTTGTTGAAACGCATGCAAGAAATTGATCCAAAAATACAGAAAGTGACAGACTGGCAAAAAATATATGCAGAGAATTTAATTAAAAAAGAAAAGTATGAATTGGATGCGCAGGAAATTCGCAAATATTTCCAATATGAAAAAGTTCGCCAGGGAATATTTGATTTAAGTGAACATCTGTTTGGTGTCGAAATCCGTCCGTGGAAAACAGATGTATGGCATCCATCAGTAGAGGCCTATGAACTGGTTGAAAATAAAAAGGTCATTGGCCGTTTTTATCTGGATATGCATCCGCGCGAAAATAAATACAACCATGCAGCACAGTTTTCTATTGTGAATGGTATCAAGGGAGTGCAATTGCCCACACATGCCTTGGTGTGTAATTTCCCTGGGGGTGATGGCAAAGGTTTATTGGAACATACCGATGTTGAAACTTTCCTGCATGAGTTCGGACATTTATTGCATGCCTTGTTTGCCGGTAACCAAAAGTGGATGTATTTTTCAGGTACCAAAACCGAATGGGATTTTGTTGAAGCGCCTTCACAAATGTTGGAAGAATGGGTCTGGGATGAAGAAACGCTGCGCAGTTTTGCGACTAATCAACAAGGTGAAGCCATACCGGTTGAGTTAATTAAAAAAATGAAAGCAGGGCGTGAATTCGGCAAGGGCATGTGGACACAGCACCAATTGTTTTATGCGGCACTGTCCCTTTCGGTTTATAACCAGGATCCTGCCAAAATTGATTTGGATAAACTGATGATGCAGGTGCAATCCAAATATTCTCCTTTCGGTTATGTTGACAATACTTATTTTTATACCAGCTTCGGCCATTTAAATGGCTATTCTGCCATTTATTACACCTATATGTGGTCGTTGGTAATTGCGGCGGATATGCACAGCGAATTTGCGAAAAAAGGTTTGCGAAATTCAGAGTTGGCGCAGCATTATCGTAAAACAGTGTTAAATCCCGGCGGTAGCCAGGATGCCGCTGATTTGGTTAAAAACTTTTTAGGCAGGGAATACAATTTCGACGCATTTGCAAAAGATCTTGCGGAGAAAAAGTAAATGACAGATCTTTTGGCAATTAAACCTTTCCATAGTAGGGGCAGGCCCCTGTGCCTGCCCGGTGCGGTCACAGGAAGCAGCTTCTACAATAAAATAATCTTTACACAAATTTTTGGCTCGTCATTCCTGCGAAGGCAGGAATCCATGTGCACTCGTCGTTGGAATAATGCCGGGCTAATTTGTGTTTTATTTACCTTGATTTTTTGTTTGGCTGGATGTGAAAGAAAAACCTTGGTTGAACTGGGTAATGAACAGCAAATATTACATTTGATTAATCCGTCTGATCCAGCGGATATAGATCCACAAATCACCACTGGTTCTGTTGAACATAGAATAGAATTAACTTTATTTGAACCCTTGTTGACGAAAAATTTAACGACGCTTGAAATAGAACCAGCCGTTGCAGATACATGGCATGTATCTGCAGATGGGTTAGTTTATGAATTTCATATTCGTGACAATGCTAAATGGTCTAATGGCGACAAATTGGTTGCCATGGATTTTGTTTTATCCTGGAAAAGAATATTGTCTGCAAATCTCGCCAGTGAGTGGGCAACCTATCTTTACGTCATTAAAAACGCAGAAGAATTTCATACCGGAAAAATCAATGATTTTAGTCAGGTAGGCGTTGAGGCTATATCAGACAATATTCTGCGTGTAACCCTCAAATCGCCCACACCTTATTTTTTACAGTTGTTGGATCACAATTGTATGTATCCTGTACACATTAAGACTATTCTCAAACATGGCGAATTTGATGAGCGTAGTACGCCTTGGACAAAAATTGAAAACTTTGTCGGAAATGGCCCATTCGTACCAGTAGAGTGGACACCTCTGAAAGTTTTTCGAGTCAAGAAAAATGAAAATTATTGGGATAAAAATAATATTCATTTGAATGAGGTACATATGTATCCGACGGAAAGCTCTCAAGTGGGTGAGCGAATGTATCTTGCCGGACAGGTGCATATTATAGAAAAACTTCATCCACAACGAATTGCGCGATACCAGGGAATGGTAGATTTGCGGAGTTTTACTATGTATGGAACTTATTTTTATCGGTTCAATACTAAAGTTAAACCGCTTGACGATATCAGGGTACGTCAGGCTCTGGCTTATAGTATTGATCGAGAGAGTATTACCAAACAAATAAGAAAAGGGACAGAAAAAGTTGCAAGATTTTTAGTCCCGCCTACACCACAATATCCTGAGCATTTTCAGTTTCCACAAGATATTGAATTGGCCAAAAAGTTACTTGCTGAAGCGGGCTATCCTGAAGGGAAAAATTTTCCTGAATTTACTTTGATATTTAATACTCTTGACGAGCATCAACAAATTGCAACCGCTATTCAGCAAATGTGGAAAAAAAATCTGGGTATTAATGTCAAACTTGAGAATCAGGAATGGAAAGTGTTTCTGGACAACCAGCATCATATGAACTACCAAATTTCACGAGCTTCGTGGATTGGAGATTATGTTGACCCCAATACTTTTCTTGAAATTTTCATCAGCAGCAGCGGTAATAATGAAACAGGTTGGGCTAATCCTGAGTACGATAGTTTAATCAGGCAGGCATCTGCCACTGTTGATCCGGTAGAAAGAGTGAAAGTGCTTCAGCAGGCAGAAAAACTAATTATGACTGAATTACCGATAATGCCCATTTATCTTTACTCCTGGAATCGCTTAGTGTCACCCAGTGTCAAAAATTGGCATGATAATATTCAGGACTATATGTCCTTAAAACATGTGTATTTAGAACCCGAGAAAAAACAATAATGTTCTTATTTATATTTAAACGCCTTCTTCAGGCAATACCTGTACTTTTTTTAGTATCAGTTACAACATTTTTTATAGTTCGTGCTGCACCCGGTGGGCCGTTTGATTCTGAACGAGCGGTGCCGCCGGAAGTAATCAAGCGTTTAAATGAGCGCTACCACCTCGATGACCCGCTCTGGTCACAATACATAAACTACATGGGCAATTTGCTACAAGGTGATTTCGGGCCATCATTTAAATACGCAAGCCATTCTGTTACGGAATTAATTGCAGCGGGATTTCCCGCGACAGCTGAATTGTCCCTTTACGCAATTCTATTTGCGTTGGTGATGGGATTGTCAGCAGGAATTTATGCGGCGTTGAAGCACAACACGGCGGGCGATTATGTGCCTATGACTGCAGCCATGTTAGGTATTTGTATGCCGACCTTTGTGCTTGGGCCGATTTTATTATTAATTTTTGGATTGTGGTTGGGATGGTTGCCCGTTGCCGGATGGGGGCAGGTTCCCGGTGATAAAATTTTACCTTCAATTACCTTGGGTTCTGTATATGCCGCTTATATTGCACGCATCAGTCGTGGCGGTATGTTGGAAATTTTATCGCAAGATTATATTCGCACTGCACGTGCAAAAGGTTTATCCAACGCCCGTATTATTTTTGTGCATGCATTGCGTGGTGGAATTGCGCCGGTAATCTCTTTTTTAGGGCCCGCAATTGCAGGGTTATTGGCGGGGTCATTTGTTGTGGAATCTATTTTTCAGGTTCCGGGTTTGGGACGTTTTTATGTGATGGCGGCATTTAATCGTGATTACACTATGATTTTAGGTTGCACTATATTTTTTGCGTTTTTAATTATCATGTTCAATTTATTGTCCGATATTTTACTGGTCTGGTTGAATCCCAAATTGCGTCAGCAATTGAATAAGGGAGTTTAATCATGACACAAATAGTTTTGGTAAAAACAGAAAAAGGCACATCACTCACCCAGGACGCTATTCGTCGTCTCAAACAAAATAAAATGGCGATGGCAGGTTTCTGGATTTTATTGTTTATGATGTTGATTGCCATATTCACTCCATGGATCGCACCTTATTCTTATGAAGAGCAAAATTTGGCGCTTGGTGCATCGGCACCTTCCGCAGAACATTGGCTGGGCACTGATGTATTGGGACGCGATCAATTAACCCGCATTATGTACGGCAGCCGAATTTCATTGATGGTAGGTTTTGTGGCAACAGCTGTTGCGCTGACTATTGGTGTTTTGTGGGGAGCGATTGCCGGGTTTATGGGCGGCAGGGTTGATGCCGTCATGATGCGATTTGTTGATGCACTTTATGCTTTACCATTCACCATTTTTATTGTGTTGTTAACCGTCATTTTTGGCAGCAGTATGCTGTTATTGTTTTTAGCGATTGGCGCTGTTGAATGGTTAACCATGGCACGTATTGTTCGTGGTCAGGTATTAAATGTGAAGCAACAGGAATTTATTGAGGCCGCAGTTTCCATGGGCTTGTCGCCCTGGCAAATTATTTCACGTCATATTATTCCCAACGTATTGGGGCCTATTATTGTTTATACAACTCTCACAATTCCCAGCGTGATTTTATTGGAATCTTTTTTAAGTTTTTTGGGCCTGGGTATTCAGCCTCCTGCCAGCTCATGGGGATCATTGATTTCCGGTGGTGTTGAAACCATGCAGGAATATCCCTGGTTGATTATTTTTCCGGGACTGACTTTAACTATCACATTGTTTTCGCTTAATTTTTTAGGTGATGGTTTGCGTGATGCACTTGATCCACGGTCGGCGAGGGATTAATGATGAATAATTTATTATCTGTTAAAAATTTGCGTGTGGTATTTAATACACGTCAAGGCCAAACAGTCGCTGTCGATAATCTGTCATTTGATTTAAATGCAGGGAAAACTCTGGCGATTGTTGGTGAATCAGGTTCCGGAAAGTCTGTCGCTTGTTACAGTTTGTTGGGTTTGATTCCAGTTCCGCCAGGAAAAATCGAATCGGGTTCGGCTGTTTTTCAGGGACAGAACTTATTGGCATTAAATGATGATCAATTACGAAAAATTCGCGGCAATAAAATTGCAATGATTTTTCAGGATCCTATGACCTGTTTGAATCCTTACATGCGAATTGTGGATCAATTGGTGGAAGCATTAAAACAACATCACCAAATCAGTAAAAAAGAGGCGCGTGCAAAAGCCATAAGCGCATTGATTGATGTAGGCATACAGGATGCTGAAAAGCGTATTGATGATTATCCCCATCAGTTTTCCGGTGGTATGCGCCAACGGGTGATGATCGCCATGGCATTAATGGCGGAACCACAATTATTAATTGCCGATGAACCCACCACTGCGTTGGATGTGACTGTTCAAGCACAGATTTTGAAATTAATTAAAGATATCCAGATCAAACGGCAGTTGGCTGTGATTTTTATCACTCATGATCTCGCTGTCGCTGCCCAGGTTTCCAATCAGATTTTGGTGATGGAAAAGGGAATGCAAATTGAATACGGTGAAACCAAAAAAATATTTACTGAGTCACAACATCCCTATACTCAAAAATTATTGTCATCGGTTTTGCATTCTGCCAAAACATTTCCCAATCAATTACAGGAAAATGAAAAACCTTTGGTTCAAGTTCAACAGTTGCAAACCAGCTATCTTTTGAATAATGACAATATTTTCAGTTTCAAAAAACCGCGCAAAACAGTATTGCAGAATATCAATCTGGATATTTATGCGGGTGAGATTTTAGGTGTGGTGGGTGAGTCCGGCTCGGGTAAATCTACACTGGGGAGAAGCGTGATTCGTTTGTTGGAACCCGATCAGGGACAAGTTTTGTTTCAAGGACGCAATTTGCTGGATCTGGATTATGCTGATTTAAAAACAGCGCGACGTGATTTCCAAATGATTTTTCAAGACCCCTACGCATCATTGAATCCGCGTATGACAGTGTTTGATACTTTGGCAGAACCCTTGTTACATCATAAATTGGCAACTAAAGAAAATGTAGAAGAACAAGTCAATCAATTAATGGATGATGTAGGGCTTGATCGCCAGGCCATTCGTAAGTATCCGCACGAATTCTCCGGTGGGCAACGTCAACGTATTGCCATCGCCCGTGCTGTTTCTGTAAAACCAAAATTAATTATTGCGGACGAACCTGTATCTGCATTGGATGTCACGATTCGTGCACAAATTCTCGCATTGCTATTGGAGTTAACACAAAAGCATCAATTAACATTGCTGTTTATTTCACATGATATGTCGGTCATTCGTTATATGTGTGACAGGGTAGTGGTGATGAAAAATGGACAACTCATAGAGCAAGGTGCAACAGAAGAATTATTCAGCAATCCTCGCGAAGTTTATACACAACAATTATTAGCAGCGGTCCCCAAACTTTAAGAATTTATGCAACTTATTCATCAATTAACCGAACAACAGACTCAGCAATTACATCAGTTATACCAAAACGAATACTGGTCGAAAGGGCGTTCACTGGAGGATACATTTCAGTGTGTTAAAGGTTCGTCGATTGTATTTGGATTTGTAGAGGGAAATGATTTGTTGGCTTTTGCGCGAGTGGTTACCGACTATGTTTTCAAAGCTTTTATTTTTGATGTAATAGTGTCGGATAAATTGCGTGCGCAGGGTATCGGTAAGCAAATAGTGGAATCCATACTGGAACATCCCGATTTGAAAAAAGTTAAACATATAGAACTTTATTGCTTACCCGAGTTATTCAGTTTTTATAGCCAGTTTGGATTCACCCATGATCTGGGCGCAATGCAATTGATGCGACGCGACAGGGATTTAAATCCCTGTTGATCTTGTTTTTTCAAGTCAGGAAGTTGCGGGTGTCAATTACAAACAACTGGTTTTATATCCAGTATCTCCGCTGTTTTTCCTCCCATCAAAGCGGGTGTAAACACTTGAACAAACCTGTAGAATTCCGCCTTTGAATATTTTCTTGCTGCTTGAAAATCAAACAGCTTATTGATAACCAGAGTGAATTCTATCTATGCGCCTGAAGTGCATTAAATTGGCTGGCTTCAAGTCATTTGTTGATCCAACCACTGTTAATTTCCCCAGTAATCTTTGCGCTGTTGTAGGGCCTAACGGTTGCGGCAAGTCCAATATTATTGATGCTGTGCGCTGGGTGATGGGTGAATCATCAGCCAAAAATTTGCGCGGTGAAAATATGACCGACGTTATATTTAACGGTTCCAGTGGTCGTAAACCGGTTGGTCAGGCTTCTATTGAATTGGTGTTTGATAATTCGGATGCAACTCTCACTGGCGAATACGCCGCATTCACTGAGATCAGCATCAAACGTAAAGTGGGTCGAGATGGGGATAACTCTTATTTTTTAAACGGAACCAAATGTCGTCGTCGCGACATTACCGATATCTTTTTGGGAACCGGTTTGGGGCCGCGCAGTTACGCAATTATTGAACAGGGCATGATTTCAAAATTAATTGAAGCCAAGCCTGAAGATTTGCGTGTGTATATTGAAGAAGCGGCGGGTATTTCCAAATATAAAGAGCGCCGTCGTGATACTGAAAGTCGTATGCGTCGCACACAAGAAAATATGGAGCGTTTGACAGATATTCGCGATGAGTTGGAGCGTCAACTTTCCCGTTTGCAACGACAAGCCCAATCAGCTGAAAAATATGCCGAGTTCAAACAGGAAGAACGCACACTCAAATCACAACTTCAGGCATTGAAATACAAATTACTCGAAGAACAAACACAAACCAAGCGCGCCGGTATTCGCGATTTGGAATTGCGTATGGAGTCTTTTGTTACCGAGCAAGTGAATAAAGATACAGCGATTGAAAAGTATCGATTGGATTACACCGAACTTGGTGACAAGTTTAATGAAGTTCAGGGGCGTTACTATTCGATAGGTGCAGACATCGCTCGTTTGGAGCAAAGTATTCAGCACGCCAATGAGCGCGCGCGCCAATTACAATCTGATTTGGATCAAACCCAGCGTGATTGCCGCCATGCTGAAGAAAATTTATTGGCGGATAGTCAAAAATCAGAATTGTTTGAAGCAGAAATTTTGGAAATTGAACCGGAACTGGAATTAATTCGTGCTGCTGAAGAAGGATCCAGTGAGTCATTGATTGATGCTGAACAATCAATGCAGGAATGGCAAAATACCTGGGATAGTTTTAACCAGCGTGCTGCGGAACCTCGCCAACGTGCTGAAGTGCAACAATCGCGTATTCAACATCTTGAACAAGTTCAACAGCGTTTATTGCAGCGTGTTGAAAAGCTAAAAGAAGAAAAAAATAATCTTCAGGACGACAATGTTGATGATGAAATCGGTTTGCTTACCGAGCAGCTGGCAGAAATGGATTTGCAGGCAGAAGAAAAACGTGAGCAGGCCAATCAATTAACGGAATCGCTGGAACAAACACGCAATGAAAATTTGCGCTTGAATAATGAATTGGATCAATCCCGTAGCCGCTTGCAAACACTGCGTGGTCGCCATGCATCCCTCGAAGCGTTACAGCAGGCAGCGCTGGGCGAACAAAATAAAATTGTCAGTCAATGGTTAAGCAATCAGGGATTGAGTGAAAAACCTCGCTTGGCTGAAACCTTGCGTGTGCAACCCGGTTGGGAAAAAGCAGTTGAAACTGTTTTGGGTAATCATCTGCAAGCGGTTTGTATTAATGGTCTTGATCAAGTTACCAGTGTATTAAGCGGTTTGAGTCAGGGGCATTTAATGCTTCTGGATATTAATAGCAAACCGGTTCCGGTTAATTTCAGCAAGGCAGGTTTACTCAGTACCAAAGTCAGTGCAGATTGGGACGTGGCGGCCTTATTGAGTGGTGTTTATTTCGCTAATGATTTGCAGCAGGCGTTGCAATTACGCAGTCAATTATCGGCAAACGAATCTGTTGTGACAGCAGATGGAATTTGGTTGGGCGCACAATGGTTGCGTGTAATTCGTGATAATGATGCCAGTGCCGGTGTGATTGCTCGCAAGCAAGAATTGGAACAACTGACGGCAGAAATTGAATCCCTGCAACAGCAGGTTTCCGTGTTGAACGCACAACTGGAATCAGGTCGCGAAGCGATTAAATTATCAGAACAACAACGCGAAGCATTACGCCGTGAAGCGGATGATCAGCAGCGTCGTTATTCTGAATTGCGTGCGCAATTAAGTGCAAAACAAGTTCGTGTTGAACAAACATCCATGCGTCGTGAACGATTGGAAAATGAAATTCGCGAAGCACGTGAGCAAATGGAGCAGGAGGCCGAGCATTTATCCGAAGCGCGCATGATTTTAAGTGAAGCGATTGAGATGATGGGGCAGGATACGGATCAACGTGAATCTTTATTGAAGCAACGCGATGATATTCGTGCATCTTTGGATTCCGCCCGTCAAAAAGCGCGCCACGATAAAGATCGTGCACACGAATTGGCTATGCGATTCCAATCGTTAAAAACCCAGTTGGATGCCACTCGAATTGGTATTTCCCGTTTGCGTGAACAAACCGCACGGTTACAAGAGCGTCGCGAACAATTACTGGCAAGTTTGAGTGAAAGTCGTGATCCGGTTGAAGAATATAAAATGGAGTTGGAAGCCAGTTTGAGCAAACGACTTGCAGTTGAACAACAATTAACAGCTGCACGTAGGGAGTTGGAAACTGTTGAGCAGTCTTTGCGCGGTGCCGAGCAAGCAAGATCGCGTGCTGATCAGGAAATTCAGGCTGTCAGGGCGCATCTTGAACAGGAACGATTGGCAGCGCAAACGTTTGAAGTACAACGCGCAACTATCATCGAACAAATGCAAGAAGACAATCTGGATGTGAATGCGGTGCTTGCTGAATTACCGGAAGGGTCAGAGATCATTCCAATTGAACAGGAATTGGAAGAAGTTGCAGCAAAAATTTCGCGATTGGGGCCGATTAACCTGGCAGCAATTGATGAATATAAAACTGAGTCAGAGCGTAAAAATTATTTGGATGCACAACATGCTGATCTGACGGAAGCGCTGGAAACTTTGGAAAATGCAATTAAACGTATTGATCGCGAAACCCGAACTCGCTTTAAGGAAACGTTTGATCAGGTTAATAAAAGTTTGCAGGAATTATTTCCTAAAGTATTCGGTGGCGGGCACGCTTATCTGGAATTAACCGGGGAAGAGTTATTGGATACTGGCATCGCGATTATGGCGAGACCACCGGGTAAACGTAACTCCACTATTCATTTGTTGTCCGGTGGGGAAAAAGCATTGACGGCAATTGCCTTGGTGTTTTCAATTTTCCGATTAAATCCGGCTCCATTCTGTATGTTGGATGAGGTTGACGCGCCTTTGGATGACGCCAACGTCGGTCGTTATGCGCGTATGGTTGAAGAAATGTCACAACAGGTTCAATTTATTTACATCACACACAATAAGATTGCGATGGAAATGGCACATCAGTTGCTGGGGGTCACCATGCATGAACCGGGTGTATCCAGACTGGTAACGGTGGATGTAGACGAAGCCGCTGAGCTTGCAGCGGTGTAATAATAATTCAAACCAGGTTGCGGAAATTTATATGAAAGACTGGATTATCATTTTTGGAACTTTGCTGATTCTTGCGATAGTCATTGATGGTATTCGCCGTAAACGTAATGATCGTTACGGTAAAATTCGCATGTCTTCAAATATGAAGAAGCGTGTAAAAAATGTTGAACCGGAAGAAGATATTGAACCCAAACCCAGTTACGTCAGTGAGCTGCCCAATGGTGGAGCGCGAGTTGTTGGTCACAGGGATCCTTCAGAAATTGTAGAAGGTTTGATCAAGCGTTCTTCACAGGCGAAAGAGAAAAAAAATCAGGAACGCACATCAGCATCTGATAGTCACAATCAACAAGCAAAAGTACAAACGACCAAGCCTGCACGTCCTCCGCAACAAACTTATTTGAATCTCGATGAATCGGTTCCATTGTTGATGGAGTCAGTTGATGATTCAAAATCTGCACATGAAAGAATTGAACCGCATTTTTCCAGGGATTCTGATTCCAGTCTGCTGGATGATGATTATGAAAGGGAAGGTTTTCAATCGGATCAGGATGATTATGATTACGATAATGAGTCAGATGCAGATAGTGATGAATTGAATTCAGAATATGATGAAGATGATTATGATGATTCTTTAGCTGAAGAAGATGAGCAACCTGCACAAAATAATTCAGCTCAGCTAAATGAACCGGAAGAAGTTCTGGTGGTTCATGTAATGGCGAAAGATAAATTGTTAAAGGGCGCTGAATTATTGGATACAGTGCTTCAGTGTGGTATGCGCTATGGCAGTATGGATATTTTTCATCGCTATGCCAGTGCAAAAGGAGAGGGCGCACATTTGTTCAGTATGGCAAATATGGTGAAGCCTGGTACTTTTGATCTTGATGCTATGGAACAGTTTGAGACACCGGGTGTCAGTTTTTTTATGACCTTGCCAATAGATGCTGACTCTATGCAGTCTTTTGATTTAATGATTGATACAGCTCGTACAGTTGCGGGGACATTGGGTGGTGAGTTGAAGGATGATCAGCGCAGTGTGATGACAAAACAAACACTCGAACATTGCAGGGAACGTATTCGCGATTATGAACGGCAACGACTTTTTCGTCGTCCAAAATAGAAAAGCCTGACCATTATTTGTCATTAAAAATGCAGGATGGTGTAGAGCGGAGCGATACCCATCACAATTAAGGATCGCTATGTCTACTCTTTCATTATTTAATGAGCATACAGACGAAATAACCCAACTGCGTGAAGAAATACATTTTCACAATTATCGTTATTACGCATTGGACAATCCAGAGGTTCCCGACGCCGAATATGATCGTTTGATGCGTCGTTTGCGTGAGCTTGAAGAAGCGAATCCACAATTAATTACTCCTGACTCTCCGACACAACGCGTAGGCTCAAAACCTTTATCTGAATTTGTCACGGTTGTTCATGAAATGCCTATGTTGTCGTTGGATAATGCATTCAATGATGAAGATTTACTGGCATTTAATCAGCGTATTTTGGACAGATTAAAATCTTCCGCCGATATCGAATATGTTTGCGAAGTAAAATTGGATGGTCTGGCGATCAGTTTGCTTTATCGCGACGGAATATTGGTACGTGGTGCAACACGTGGTGACGGCACTAATGGTGAAGACATCACACAAAATGTGCGTACGATCAATTCAGTTCCATTGCGATTGATGGGCAGTGGTTTTCCACCAGTATTGGAAGTGCGTGGCGAAATTTATATGCCCAAGGCAGGATTCAATGCTTTGAATGAAAAAGCGCGCGCAGCGGGTGAAAAATTATTTGTAAATCCACGCAATGCAGCTGCAGGTTCATTGCGCCAACTGGATGCAAGGATTACTGCCAGCCGTCCTCTGGAAATGTGTGCTTACAGTGTGGGTCACATTGAAGGCGGCGATATGCCTTCTACACACTATGAAATTTTGCAGTCCTTAAAACAATGGGGATTCTTAACCAATCGTGAAACCAAATCAGTTAACAATATTGATCAAGCCATGGGGTTTTATCGCGATATAGGCAATCGTCGTGAAAAATTGGCTTACGATATTGATGGTGTTGTCATCAAGGTTAATTCGATTGAGTTGCAGGAAGAATTGGGTTTTGTTTCGCGTGCACCGCGTTGGGCTATAGCCTATAAATTTCCTGCTCAGGAAGAAACAACTCAATTACTGGATGTTGAATTTCAAGTGGGGCGAACCGGTGCAGTGACACCGGTTGCGCGTTTACATCCGGTATTTGTGGGTGGTGTGACTGTATCCAACGCCACTTTGCATAATCGCGATGAAATCCAGCGTTTGAATTTAAAAATTGGTGATACAGTCATTGTGCGCCGTGCCGGTGATGTGATCCCGCAAATTGTGCAGGTTGTAGAATCAAAACGCCCAGCCGATGCACGTGAAATTTTATTTCCGGACAAGTGTCCGGTTTGTGGTTCGTCGGTTGAAACTATCGAGGGTGAAGCAGTTGCCCGTTGTTCAGGTGGATTAATCTGTGCTGCGCAGCGCAAAGAAGCGATTAAACATTTCGCATCACGCAAAGCTATGAATGTGGAAGGGCTTGGCGATAAATTGGTTGAGCAGTTAGTTGATTTGGATAAGGTTAAAAGCTTGGCTGATCTTTATCATCTGGATTTGCAAACGTTGGCTAATCTCGATCGCATGGGTGAAAAATCGGCTGAAAATATTTTGGAAGCCTTGGAAAAATCCAAGCAAACCACATTGCCTAAATTTATTTACGCTCTGGGTATTCGTGAAGTAGGGGAATCTACGGCACGCAATTTAGCTAACCATTTTGGCAGTTTCGAAGCTTTGGCTTCTGCATCAGAAGAAATGTTATTGGCGGTAAAAGATGTAGGGCCTGTTTGTGTTCATTTCTTGCAAGAATTTTTTTCACGTGAAGAAAACAGGCAGGCAATAGAAAATTTAAAAGCCAGTGGTATCCAATGGAGTAATATCGAATTAAAGGCTGCATCGGATTTACCATTGTCCTCTTCAACTTATGTATTAACCGGAACCTTGACACAATTTTCCCGTGAAGATGCCAGCGCAAAATTAATTGCCTTGGGAGCAAAAGTGTCAGGCAGTGTTTCATCAAAAACCACAGCAGTATTTGCCGGTGCCGAGGCCGGATCAAAATTACAAAAAGCAGAAGCGCTGGGTGTGCCTGTATTGGATGAGCAAGCATTGATTGATTTATTGGTGCAGCATGGTGTCAATATTTGATGAATGATTTTTACACATTAATTCTGGGGGCAGTCCCCCGTGGCTGTCCTGGGCAGGTACAGGGGACTGCCTTTACAAATACACATTATTTGAAATTTATTTTTTTAATGATAATTATCAGTTTATTAACTGCTTGTGCATCAACCAGGCCGCCTTCAAATTCGGAAAATATTTGTTCTATTTTTACAGAAAAAAAAGGCTGGTATAAAGCAGCTAAAAAAGCCGAGAAACGTTGGGGATCAACTGCGCCTGTGCTGATGTCGATTATGTATCAGGAGTCCCAATTCAAACATAATGCGCGCCCTGGCAGAATAAAAATTTTGTGGATTATTCCCGGGCCACGAAAAAGTGATGCTTTTGGTTATGCCCAGGCCAAAGATGATGTGTGGGGCGAATACCAAAAATCTGGCGGGAGCATCTGGTCCAGGCGAGACAACTTCGGCGATGCTATAGATTTCATTGGTTGGTACAACGCACAATCAAAAAAGAGAACTGGTATTGGAATCAACGACGCCAACAAATTATATTTGGCTTATCACGAAGGACATGGTGGTTACAATCGTCAAACTTATAAATCGAAATCCTGGTTAATCAATACCGCTCGAAAAGTTGCTGACAGATCATTTAATTATTCTCGCCAACTGAAGGGCTGTGAAAAAAAATTATCTTCCGGTTGGTGGTTCTTTTAGAGGATATCTTCTTGGATCAAGAATCTATTGTTTATGGTTGTATTAGAGATGTACCTCCATACAAAGTAGCTGATGAACGTTTGCAAAATAATCGTGACGCCATTTTACAATTGCCTCCGGCGGAAGAGTGGCCATTTTTATGCCAGGAAATGTTTTCGTTACCCGGTAAACAACAAGACTCATCCTTGCGTTATCAAACAGAGGTTATTCATTTTGGTGCGTCCTACAAAGCCGTTGAATACGAATGGGATCAGTGGATAGCGCATTTTGAAAAATTGTTGAGCCAGATGTATTGGGTATCGGCAACCGTACATTTGGAAACGGAATTATCCGGTAAACATACGTTTGTTTGGGAAGCACATGAAGCATGTCATGAACCGGGATCAGGAAATGTGAAAGTAAAATGTGAATGGAGTCATGAAGGGTTTTTGCATGGTTGAATTTCCCCCTCTCCCTAACCCTCTCCCACGAGGGGAGAGGGAACAGAATGTACTTCGAATCAAAAGAAATTTTTATTTAAACAGGGAGTAGGCTCCCTCACCCCTTGTGGGAGAGGGCGGGGGGAGAGGGGAATAATACATATTAATTTATTTATCCGAGACTAAAAAATGTCACAACTTATCACCCCTGATTTTCGTTTTCGCCGTTTACGCAGAACAAATGTGCTGCGTGATTTGGTGCGTGAAAATCATTTGCATATGACGGATTTTATTTTGCCGATATTTGTTGAAGAAGGCATAAGTGAACCGGTTGCGATTAAATCCATGCCGGGTGTATTCCGCTATCCTGAAACACAATTGGCAGAAGTGGTAAAGCGTGCATGGAATAAAGGTGTACGTGCAGTAATTTTGTTCGGCGTTTCCACACATAAAGATGATATAGGTTCTGATACCTGGAATGAAATTGGTTTGTTGTCGCGTATGATTCGCACAGCGAAAAAAGCGCAACCCGATATGTTGGTGATCAGTGATAATTGTTTTTGTGAATACACTACCCATGGTCATTGCGGTGTAGTGCATGAGCATGATGTGGATAACGATAAAACTTTGTTGAATTTGCAAAAACAAGTCGTTTTGTCTGCCAAAGCCGGTGTGGATATGATTGCCCCATCAGGAATGATGGACGGTATGATCAGTGCAATTCGTCAGGCGTTGGATGAATCAGGATTTCAACACATTCCAGTCATGTCGTATTCAACAAAATTTGCATCGGCTTTTTATGGCCCATTTCGCGATGCGGTTGATAGTCATTTCAAAGGCACTCGCAGTTCTTATCAAATGGATCCCGCCAATGCGCGTGAAGCCTTGGCTGAATCATTACAGGATGAAGCAGAAGGCGCTGATATTTTAATGGTGAAACCTGGTATGGCTTATCTGGATGTATTGGCATCGATACGTGCAAACAGTATGAAGCCTCTGGCTGTTTATCAAGTCAGTGGCGAATATGCCATGATTAAAGCGGCTGCAGCTGCAGGGGTTATTGATGAAAAATCTGTTGTATTGGAAAGTTTGATTGCATTCAAACGCGCAGGTGCAGATTTGATTATTACTTACTATGCAGAACAAATGGCAGATTGGTTGTAAAAAATGAATAAGCTACTCTCAATTTTAAACAGCAAGTACTTTTTATCCACGGTAATTGGTTTGAGTATTTTGGTCATCATTACCGGTGTGTTTATGGTGAAACATGCCCATGAACAAGCGGTTGTTTATGCAGAACAACAAAAATTAATTGCAGATCAGAAAACAAATCAGGAAGCGGATGAAACACTTGAAAAATTACAGGCAATGGCAGCCCAAGCAGAAGCAGAATTAAATGCTTCCCGGTCAACCCAAACCGGAGCGCCTGAAAAAATTGATTTCACTCCTGAATCTGCAAAAGAGAAGGTCGAGAAGATGCAAAATAAAAATCCTGAATCAGGATCAGAGGATTGGTGTGAAGTGATGATGGTAAAGCCTGATGCAGAATGGACTCAGGAAGAGCAGGGTGTTTTTGCCAAAAACTGTTTGTGAATCAAGTCGCTTTCACTTGCGTAAAATGGCGAGCAATTTTTCGTAACATTTTTTCTTGTTCCAAAGGTTTAACGACATAATCATCGACACCTTCTTCAATGGCATCACGTATTTGTTTGGCTTCGGTAACTGCAGTGACTAACATAAAAATAGTGCTGTGATAGCGTTCGGATGCTCGCATTGCTGTGTGCACATCCAAACCGTTTTTTTCCGGCATATGCCAATCACATAGCACCAGATCATATACAGGATTGGCTTCATACATCATGGTGATGGCTTTCATGCCGTTGTTGGCAATTTCAATTTTATTAATTCCGGCGGCGTTTAAAATAGCAGTGAGTAATTCCAGTAATAAATTATCATCATCCACAACCAAAACTTTTATTTGATTCGGCATTAGCTGTTGACGGCGAATCTGTGCTGGCGTAGTTGTTTTTGGGGAAACATAATGGCTAACAGTTGTTTGTTCGCGTGTTTCGTTTGTACTTTCTGTATTATCTACGGGCTGCAGTTGTTTACTGAGTTTGTTTAAAATTCCGTCCAGCAATTTGATGGCTTGCTGATTTTGGGAACGAGCAGATGCCAATTCCGGATTGTCGAGGTTTTTAACCAGCCAATCACGGCGCTGCATGAGTGTTTTACCCATGATTTGTAATTCTTGAGTGGTAAACATAATCAATCTGCCCAAACTTGTATATCAACTATAGACCAGAATTATTAATTTGCCGCTATCAC
The DNA here is from genome assembly GCA_946481095.1 of uncultured Cellvibrio sp. The sequence continues at coordinate 12,659 of CAMLML010000028.1, read as the reverse complement.
AATGGATACAAAAATGACTGACCTCTTACCCATAATCGAAAAATTGGATTCAATTCTTGATCGTATCGAAAAGAACTTTCTAACTGAAACGGTTGAACCTGATTGGCAAGCTTCTGCTTTTCGCTGGCGCACTAATCGTCGCGGGTGTGGTTATTTGCAGGCCATTATGTCACCACACCGAGTGATGGTTGATTCTATTAAGAACTGTGAAACCCAAAAACAGCGACTATTAAAAAATACGCAACAGTTTGTTGAAGGCCGATTGGCGAATAATGTGTTGTTGACAGGTGCCAGAGGCACTGGAAAATCCAGCCTGATCAAAGCGTGCTGGAACCATTTCAGTGATCGGCATTTAAAAATAATTGAAGTGGATAAATCTGATTTGTTTTCCCTTGTGGATATAGTCGATCTTATTTCCGGGCGGCCTGAAAAATTTATTATTTTTTGTGATGATTTGTCCTTTGAAGAAGGCGAAACGGGTTATAAGGCGCTGAAATCTGTTCTTGAAGGTTCGCTATTGAACCCGGGAAACAATCTGTTGTTTTATGCAACCAGTAATCGACGGCATTTGATTCCACAAAATATGCGGGAAAATCTTGATGTGAGTTATGAAGAGGGTGAGTTACGGCCTGGCGATTCCATTGAAGAGAAAGTGTCGTTGTCTGACAGGTTTGGTTTGTGGTTGAGTTTTTATCCTTTTTCACAGGACGAGTATTTGGAAGCGGCGCGTTATTGGATTGGTTATTTTGGTGGGCAATGGGATCAGAAAGTTGCAGAAGCGGCGTTGCTTTGGGAAAGGTCGCGAGGTTCACGCAGCGGACGAGTGGCCTGGCAGTTTGCTAAAGATTATCAAGGTAGATTGGAGTCATAAAATTTTAATGCATTAGCAATCGCTTCTTTTGCTGCGGGTGATTGATTAATAAATTCAATGCCATAAAGATATTCGTTGGCATAAATGTCAACTCGGGTGACTTTGCCGGAAACTGAAACGGAATGTTGATTGAGATATTGGTTGATGTCACGTTGAGGTGGTTTGATTTCCAGGATGAGCAAATCACCAATGGCCGTTGACCCCAATGTTTCCGATGTTGCTAATAATAATCCACCCTTACTAAAGTCTTTTGTCAGTGCCGGGATTTTTTCCGAGCCTTTGCATATATTGACGAATAAACTGCTTTTGATTCTTTCGAATCTTCGTTTGTCATTTGGGTGATTATGTTTTTTTTCTTCCTGTTGATCAAATTTAAAAAATTCGATTTTATCTTGTAAAAAAGAAACTGTTTTATGTAACGAATCACTGATGTTATGAACCAGATTCAAAGTAGTGGTGGTTGATTTCATAGTGCCAAAAAATTTCTCCAGACGCGATTCCAGATCGGTAATTTTTTCAATCTGTACACTGGATGCCACCGCAATGTCCTTACTGAATTCACTGCTGTCCCGTGCTTCACCGGCTATGATTTGGATCGCGTCACCATTGTGTTGCATTTGTTGTTGGGTTTGCTTCACTACTTCGGAAACCTGTGTCATTGAATTCAGACTTTCTTCAACTTTGGTATTCAAACCATTAACTATATTTTGAATCATGGTGGTTGCTTGTGCTGTTTTGGTTGCCAGTGTTCTGACTTCATCTGCAACTACAGCAAATCCCCGGCCTTGTTCTCCTGCTCTTGCTGCTTCTATGGCAGCATTCAGTGCTAATAAATTGGTTTGATCCGCAATGGTTTTAATACTGGATACTATGCTGTTAATTTCTGCACTGGCATTAGCCAACTCACGCACTGATTTTTCAGATAGGTCTACTCTGGAAACTGCTTTTTCCATCGCATGATTAATTATTTCTATAGATTGTAATCCGGCTTTTGCTTTGGATTCCACAGCCTGGTTTTTTTCGCGTGCTTGCGTTGTCATGTTCTGTACTGAGTGCAGTAATTCTTTTAAGGAGTGAGTTGCACTGGCAACTTCTTTTGATTCGATTTGTTGCGAATTAATACTGCTGGTTAAGTCCTGAGTGGTGTTGGCCACGTGAAAAATAGATTGACTGATATCGCGATTAATTTTATCGACACTTCTTACAACATCGACAATTTTATCGGTCATAAATTGAATGCTGGTAAGCAAGCTGTCCCTTGATGAATCATTGTTAATATTGACCCTCATTTCACCATGTGCGAGTTGCCTGACAACACTTTCTACATAAGCAGGTTCTCCACCCAATTCTTTAAGTATGACTTGTGATGCAATGAACGCCACAATCATTGAAGCTGCTGTCGATCCAATCAGAATTATCAGTAACCATAAATAACCGGATTTCAGATTATCTTTTGAATATGTTTCCAGTTGTTGGTAATCACGATTGGCCAGTTCAACAACCCTGTCTACAGCGAACCGGTGTTGATTATAAAGTTGTTGTGCATTATTTAATGAATTGCGAATTTTTTCTGCATTCCCGGATGACAAATCTACAAGATAGTGTTTGTTCACATAATCAAAAAATGCACTGCCGGTTGGCGTTAAATGATTGTTGATGGCATCTTTAATGTCCGACGAAAGTGTTTGCTCTTGCCAAAAAACAGTGCGATTTTCAAAATCTTGCTGTAGTTGTTTTAATCGTTGTAATAATTCTTTTTGTTCATTAACGTTTTCAGTACTTGATAATTGATAAACGATCAGTTGGCTTTCAATCACGTATGCAGGTGGCGGTAAAATATCAGCAATTAAATCTTTTCCCTGAATAAGCTGTTTATAGATAGGACCTTGAATTGATAATAAATTGAATTTTGAATAGGCAAGCATTCCAAAAGCCAGAAATCCACATAACAATGTCCCCATCACCACACCAAAAGTGGCTTTAAGACTTAAACCCTTAAACATATAACACTCTTTATCTATAGGAATTTTAAACAGTGTAGTTCAGTTATATTGCTTTTCTAGTGAGAAAAGTTAGTCAAATCTGCGGCAAAAGCCTACAATATGCGCCTTTTTCGTCGGCCTGATTTTTTCCATATGAGTAGTTCAAAAGTGTCATCATCTGAAAATCCCACTATTGGTTTCGTCAGCTTGGGTTGCCCTAAAAACCTGGTGGATTCCGAGCGTATCCTCACCCAATTACGCATGGAGGGTTACAACATAGTTCCCAGCTATAACGATGCGGATATGGTGATAGTGAACACCTGCGGCTTTATTGACAGTGCCGTGCAGGAATCCTTGGGTGCGATTGGTGAAGCCCTGAATGAAAACGGCAAGGTTTTGGTCACTGGCTGTCTTGGTGCAAAGAAAGACGAAATCATTCAGGTTCACCCGAACGTATTGGGCATTACCGGCGCCCATGCTTACGAAGAAGTGTTGAGTCAGGTGCATCAGCATTTACCACCTAAACCCAATCACAATCCTTTTATGGATTTGGTTCCGCCTCAGGGAATCAAGCTCACACCGCGTCATTACGCTTACCTGAAAATCTCCGAAGGTTGTAATCACAGTTGCAGTTTTTGCATCATCCCGGATATGCGCGGCAAGTTGGTGAGCCGACCAATAGGGCAGGTGATGGGTGAAGCCGAGCGTTTGGTGAAAGCTGGCGTAAAAGAATTATTGGTGATTTCACAAGACACATCGGCTTATGGTGTGGACATCAAACATCGCACCGATTTTTGGGACGGTCGTCCGTTAAAAACGGATATGTACCAATTGTCGGCTGCTTTGGGTGAGCTGGGTGTTTGGGTGCGTTTGCATTATGTTTACCCTTATCCTCATGTCGATAAAATTATTCCATTGATGGCAGATGGCAAAGTCCTGCCTTATCTGGATATTCCTTTCCAACATGCAAGCCCGACGCTGTTGCGAAAAATGCGCAGGCCCGGTCAGGTTGAACAAACACTTGAGCGCATTCATTCATGGCGCCAACAAGTGCCGGATTTAACTTTGCGTTCCACTTTTATTGTTGGCTTCCCCGGTGAAACTGAAGATGATTTCAATCAATTGCTGGATTTTTTACAGGAAGCGCAATTGGATCGCGTAGGTTGTTTTCAATATTCTCCAGTTGAAGGCGCCAAGGCAAATGAGCTACCCGATCATGTTCCTGATGAAATCAAACAAGAACGTTATGATCGCTTTATGCAATTGCAACAAAAAATTTCCGCCGACAAATTGCAACAAAAAATTGGCAAAACAATTTCAGTGTTAATTGATGAAGTTGATGATGAAGGTGCAATTGGTCGCAGCTTTGCTGATGCACCGGAAATTGACGGTGCGGTTTATTTGAATGACGAACAAAGTCTACAAGCAGGCGATATAGTGCAAGTTAAAATTGAACATGCGGATGAATATGATTTGTGGGGTTCAAAGATTTGATAAACGTTGTTCACCAATTGCATCAGCAAAAATTTATTGTGCAAAAAGAGGGTCAGGAAGCTGTTCTGGCCTATCGTCTGGAATCCAATCAAATTGATTTTTACAGCACATTTGTTCCGCCTGAATTCAGAGGGCAAGGCATAGCCGAAAAATTGGTGCGAACCGGAATCGCCTGGGCAAAAGAGCAGGGCTACGAGTTACATGCCAGCTGTTGGTATGCAGCGAAGTTTTTGTAAGGAGAGGGGCAGGAGAGAGAGTGTTAAGACATGAAAAAAATAACAGGCTTCACCTTGATGGAAATGATGGTTGTGCTGGCCATCATTTGTATCCTTGCTTTGTTCGCACTGCCTATCCCGCAAGACAATATTTCGCGTAAACAAATAACAGAATCGATAGAGTTAGTTGAAAAATATAAGAAACAAATTTCACTTTTTTATGAAACCAATCTTGAATTTCCAGAAGATAACGAAGAAGCTGAAATTCCAAAACCCAATCATTTGATTGGTAATTTCGTTACTCGCATTGAATTAAAGGAAGGCGCGTTTCATTTATATTTGGGTAACAAATCTCATCCCAATCTAAAAAATAAAATCCTGAGTATCAGGCCAATTGTCGTTAAAGATTCGGAGACAAGTCCTATCTCATGGATTTGTGGATATTCCGGTGTGCCTGAGGGGATGCAGGCCGTCGGGGAAAATTTAACAAATGTTGATGCTAAATCTTTGCCTGTGGGGTGCAGGTAGGAAAGTTCTGCTGCGGTATCAACAATATAAGCAAAACCAAACAAAAAGGCCGCAGAAAATTGCGGCCTTTTTGTTTAAAAATGAAAAATTAATAAGCGGTTACATCTGATTTGCTGATATCGCAACTTGCGGTATTCCAGAATTCGCCTTGGTTGGTTTGTTTCGCACCGACTTGTTCTTCAGCTTTGGTGATGCCGGTTGCCTGTACACAAACTTGTGGTGCGCCGGTTTTGTAATTTTTGATTTTCATGTTGCGCACTGTGGCTTTATCGCCATAGTTGCTGTTTAAACGCAACACATAGGCCATGGTGCCGTCAGGTTTTGCAACGGGGCCGGTGATGTTGACATTGTTGGCGATTAATTTACGTGGGCCTGCGTTGTTTGTACAGTTGCCGCAAGATGCCCAGAAACGGCCAATGGTTCCATAAGTGGTGAAGCCATTGATATTGATAGTGCTGCCTATGCCGTTGTGCTGGAAAACTTTGTCTTCCGCATGGCTGGCTGAACCACCAATGATATTCATGACTTTTCCTGAACCGCCCAACATGGTGGCAGCATCTTCACACACATCTTCCCAGACTACATTTTCCATTGTGCAATTGCCTTTGCAATGGATGCCGTCAGCAGCAGCACCGGCTTTTATACGAAGGTTTTTAATGGATGCGCCGTCTGCAAGTGTCAATACAGGTGCCTGGCCTTCATCTTGCCCGCCACAAGTGGTTCCTATTGAAATATTGCCGCAATCTACTGCACCCGAAATAGTGGTTCCTGCTTTACAAGCAGTAGTAGTGGTTGAGCTGCTTGATGATTTTGAAGAGGAAGTGACAGCGCTTTTGGATGAACTTGAAGACTTGGAAGTGCTTGATGATTTGGATGACGATGTGGTTGCTGAAGTATTGATTGAACACTCGTTGTTGCCACCGGCGATACGGCCGCCAAATGTCAGCTCGGAACACACAAATGTGCCGTTTAATACTTTATAAATAAACTGATCTGAACGACCAAAAGCAACATTAGTGGTACTTGCCAGGGTACAGGTTTTGCCTTCTTTACAAATAGTAGTCCAGCCGGATGGGCGATTTGCTGCAAAGCTGTTGACTGCTACACAGGTAAGCAAACCCAGAATCCAATATTTTATAGTCATGATGTTGATCTCGTGTGGTAACTGGTTATGGATAGGTGTTACCGATATTTTTTGCCGTTGTTATATCAAATTTATTGTCGTTATTGCTGAGTTCAGCTGGTGAATCAGGCAGCGGATCATACCACAAGCTGCCTTGTAAAATGTGAACCTTATTGACGTTTTCGCAAATGTAATACGGCATTGTTTTGGTCAATCACAAAATCGAATTTACCCAGAATATCAATCCCCAGCAGCCCATCAAAGTGATCAAAGTTTTCCATAGGCAGATTGGCCAGCATATGTTTGTTAAATGTAATTTTATCCAGGGTGAAACTGTCCACAACAAATAAAAAACTGTCGATAGTGCCGCTAGCAGTATTGAGCTGTATGGGTTTTTGCGATTTGATCATCGCAGGGTGTTGTTGTAAAAAGTTGGATGTAAGCCCGCTGATAGAAGCACCGGTATCCAATAATAATTTGATTGACTGCCCATCCACCTGAATAGGAACCAGAAATTGGTTGCCAAAACGTGTAAGCGGAATACTGATTTCATTTTCAGTTTGTGCCATAACGGTTTTTTCTGTCAGTTTTGCCAATATCGCTTCAGCGCGTGAGCGGGTTTCGGTTTGATTGGCGGCCATAAGCGCGTGATATTGCACTTGCTCGGTATCTGCTTTTTCTGAATAAATTTCGGCTAATTGCAAATGCAATTCACCTGTGTCAGGCGTGAGTTTGATCAGGTCATTTAATTGTGAGATAAGCCAGTCACGGCTCTCGCCAAAAATCATGGGGTTGTCAGCAAGCCTGAGTAAGTAATTGGATAAATAACCAATTGCATCGTCAATTTTTTTTGCATCAGTTTCCGCCGCGATATAACGAAACCAAATACCGATGGCATCCTGATGCTGCCCTTGTTGTTCCAACAAGCGCGCCAGTAATAACAAAGCCTGGGTATCAGCAGGATTTTTTTTCAACTCACTATTTAATAATTGAATGGCGGATGGATAGGAATTATTGGCGATCAACTCCTGAATTTTTTCAAGTGAAGTCTGTTGGACATTGTTTGATACAGGCTCAAAAGATTTCGTTGTTAGTGGTGTTTCCAGAGTTGGTGCGGCAGGAGTGGAGTTCAATAAGGACGATTGCGTATGTTCAGCGGGTTTATTTAGTGAATGGCGATACTCACTAAAGTAATACCCGAGTATAAAAGTTAATGTTGCCAGAATCAGGGAATATTTAAGTGTCATAGTCTTGTTTCTAATGTGCACCCTATTTGTGCGCATTTTACATTAATCATAAAAATATCTTCGACTTTAATTGCCATAACTGCCGTATCTCGTGTTAAAAGCTACCGGGTTATGTGAAGACCACTTTTTCGGGAAAAAATTCTCGAAGTACAATAATTATTGAATTGAAGTATTGGTTGTAGCAACTTTAAAAGGGACAATTTTAATAATGATCCCAAGAACAGGATGATCAATATAATGAACTTCGTTGCTGCGCATATCCCGTTTTTCTTTTAATAACACAATGCGTTTTGTTTGCCAGGCTTCAGTTGCAGTTTGATCAGTTGCATCTGAAACAGCGCTGGTGATAGTGTTTTGTGTATCGGAAATATTTTGTATTGCTGCATCATTTTCTATTCCCAAGGTATCCTGTGTAATTACTTCAGGATTATCGGGTAATTCTGGCCAGGGGTTTTCGATTTCCGGTTGTGCGGGTTCGAATTCTGCAAACCATAAATTGGTATCCAGTCGTAAATAAGTTGCAACACTTAAACGAATTGCACCTGCCAGTTTGGGGGCTGGTTGTAATGCATTGGTGTTGTGGATCAATATCCAGTCAGCTTGGTTTTTTATCGTGACGGGTTGACGCCATGCTTGATGAAACAGCAATTGATAATCAATAGAACGTGCAAATTTATCGGCTTGCAAATTTAATTGACGCATTTCGGCAGGTAGTTGATAAAAAGCCTGCGTATTAAAATCGATATTAATTGTAGAGGGATTAGTTGTTGTGGTGCTGGTAAGGTCACTGTTGCTTTCTGTTTCTGCAGAAGTAACAGGATTGGGATCCTTTAACGATTGCCAATACGCAGGGTAATGCAAGGATATATTGTTGGGAAAATGTTCCTGAATTGCAGGATTCCGGCGCGAAAAAATAATCATTTCAACTTGATACCAACCCTGGTTGCCAGTCACTGTTTTTTCAACCGCTTGAGCGTTCGCCAGATTTACACTAAAAAATGAAATGCCGGATAGAATCAACGCAAAAGCAGAAATCAATGTCGATGCTGTTGTTTTCATGAGAGGCTCTGTAAAAGTTGTGAGATATGCTGCATACGATCTTCAATTGATTCCATGGGAATAGTGAATTTTAATTTACTTGCTCCCTCCAGTTTGAAGACTCGCGGTTGGGATTGTACCAGAGTGACTATTTTCATTGGATCGACTTTTGTCTCAGTGGTGAAATCCACAAAACCACCACGATGGTTGGCTTCCAGTTTACTGATGCCAAGTGCCTGTGCCAGAATTTTTAGTTCAGTCACACGAAACAGGTTTTTGGTTTGATCAGGAAGCAATCCGAAGCGATCGATCATTTCTACTTGCAAATCGCGCAGATCCTCTTTGGTTTCTGCACTGGCAATACGCTTATACATCACCAGTCTGCCATGAACATCGGGTAGATAATCTGAAGGAATTAACGCCGGAATATGCAAATTGACTTCAGTCACATCACGCAAGGATTGTTCAAAATCAACTTGTTTTCCTTTGCGTATTGATTTAACTGCTTGATCCAGCATTTCCATATAAAGTGAAAAACCGATAGTCTGTATTTGTCCACTTTGTTCTTCACCTAATAATTCACCGGCTCCGCGAATTTCCATATCGTAAGTGGCGAGCGTAAAGCCTGCTCCCAAATCTTCGGCAGCACTAATCGCTTCCAAACGTTTGATGGCATCATCCGTCATGGCTCGGCGTTCGGGTGTTAATAAATAAGCGTAAGCTTGATGATGTGACCTGCCGACGCGACCACGCAGTTGGTGTAATTGCGCCAAGCCAAATTTATCTGCGCGATGAATAATAATAGTGTTGGCACTTGGGATATCGATACCGGTTTCAATAATGGTAGTGCACACCAGAATATTAAATCGTTTGTGATAAAAATCGGACATCACTCGTTCGAGGTCACGTTCGCGCAGTTGTCCATGTCCTATACCAATGCGGGCTTCGGGAACCAGCGCTTGTAATTCACGGGCAGTTTTTTCAATAGTGTCCACTTCATTGTGTAAATAATACACCTGACCACCGCGCAAAATTTCGCGCAAAATAGCTTCTTTAATGGTGGGTTCATCATGTTGACGGACGAATGTTTTAACAGACAGTCGTCGTGCAGGTGGTGTTGCAATAATCGATAAATCACGAATTCCTGACATGGACATATTTAATGTACGCGGAATGGGTGTCGCGGTTAGCGTGAGAATATCAATTTCAGCGCGGAACGCTTTCATTTGTTCTTTTTGACGCACACCAAAACGATGTTCTTCATCAATAATCAATAAACCCAGATTTTTAAATTTAACATCGGGCTGCAACAACTTATGTGTGCCGACGATGATATCAATTTTGCCTTCTGCCAAACGTGCCAACGCATCTTCGACTTCTTTGTTGGTTTTGAATCGTGACAACACATCAATGTTGATTGGCCAGTCCGCAAAACGATCTTTCAGTGATTCATAATGCTGTTGTGCCAACAAAGTAGTGGGTGCCAGAATGACGACCTGTTTTCCTGCGTGACTGGCAATAAACGCAGCGCGCATGGCAACTTCGGTTTTACCAAAACCCACATCGCCACAAACCAATCTGTCCATAGGTTTGTTTGACAACATGTCGGCACGTACTGCTTCTATTGCACGCTGTTGATCGGGTGTTTCTTCAAAAGGAAAACTCGCTGCAAATGTTTGGTAAGCCAATTCAGGGTCTGGAAATGCAAAACCTTTTCGTGCTGCACGTTTTGCATAAACTTCCAATAATTCTGCTGCGGTATCACGAATTTGTTCGGCGGCTTTACGTTTGGCTTTTTGCCAGGCTTCGCTGCCTAATTTATGTAAAGGTGCAAGTGCCTCATCGTTGCCGCTATAACGACTGATGACATGCAAATTGGTGACAGGCACATAAAGTTTTGCGCCATCAGCATATTCGAGTGTTAAAAATTCATTGGTTTGATTGTCCAGCGTAATACTTTCCAATCCGCGATAACGACCTACACCGTGATCTATATGCACAACCGGCGCGCCGATTTTTAATTCGGTTAAATGTTTGACAATAAGGTCGGCATTATCCTGAGACTGTTTGCGTCGCCTTTGTTGCTGTACACGTTCACCAAAAAGTTGTGATTCACTGACAATGGCCAGTGGTGGTTCGGTTTGTAATAAACCCTGTTCCAACGGGGCGATAGTAATGGCAATGCCGGATTTTTTTTCAGAAAAAGTTTTCCAGTTATCCAGTATTTCCGGTTGAATGCGAATACGTTGTAATAATTCCAACAAAGCTTCACGCCGCCCGGCAGATTCAGCACAAAACAAAATGGGGCCGGAGTGTTCCATTAAAAATGATTCAATCGCTGTCAATGGATTTTCAGCTTGCATGCGTATTGGAAGGCTGGGAGGTACTTGTGTAGCAAATGAATAGTAACCGGTTTTTTCTTCCTGAAATTCATGGGTAATATCAATACGTTGATGTAATTTCAAATTCCTGAAAAGTTCATCAATCGCTAAATAAATTTGATTGGGTGGTAATAACGGGCGCAGTAGATCGCCTTTTCTGCTTTCGTACCGGCGATTTAATTCCTGCCAAAAATGTTCTGCTGACTGTTCAAGTTCCCCAAGCGTGAAAACCGACGTTGATTTGGGTAAATAATCAAACAGGCTACTGGTTTCTGTGAAAAATAAGGGTAGATAATATTCTATTCCCGGTGGGGAGATCCCGGCACTGATATCCTGAAATACCGGGCAGGCTTTATGATTGACATCAAACTTTTCCATCCATTGTTGTTTAAATAATTGGATGCCGGTTTTATCAAGCGGGAACTCTTTTGCAGGTAAAAAATTAATCTTTTCTACTTTATCAAGTGTGCGCTGTGTTTCCGGATCAAAAGTGCGCAGTGATTCAATTTCATCATCAAATAATTCAATGCGATACGGCGACTCGTTACCCATGGGAAAAATATCCATGAGCGAACCTCGCACAGCAAATTCACCGTGCTCGTAAACTGTATCCACCGCACGATATCCGGCGCGTTCCAGTTGTTGGCGTAAATTCTGCGGGTTGAATTTATCGCCGACGTTGACAATCAAGCTGTTTGCAACCAGATAAGACTGCGGCATTAAACGTTGCAACAAGCTGGTAATCGGAACTACCAAAACGCCTTGTTGTGTTAGTGGTAATTGATAAAGCGTAAACAGTCGCTCTGAAATAATGTCCTGATGCGGGGAGATGCTGTCATAAGGCAGGGTTTCCCAATCTGCCAGGTGTAAAATTTTCAGGCCGGTTTCTGCTGCGAAAAATTCCAATTCATTTTCCAGTGCAATTGCACTGCTGGTATTGCTGGTAATGACCAGGCTGAAATTTTGTTGTTTTAGCGTCGCTTCAACGATAGCCAGGGCTGGTGCACATCCATGGAGTTGGCCCCAGGTGATACGCTGGCTTTTTGTCAGTTCGGGAGGGGATAGAGGGGAAAATAGATTCATAACGGTGTTTACGGTTAATTTTGTGCCAAGTGTATATCGATGCCTATGGCAGGGCAATGAAATGTGAATTGAGGCGCATTGATTTATGGTCAGGTATACAAACTTTCCATAGTCATGGGTAATTAATGATCGATAAGGAAATTGATAGCATGGCGTATTAAATTTTAAAAATCAGGCTATTCAATTCTATTGATAAATATTGGTCAATCATTCTGTGATTATATTTTTGTGACAATAATAAATTTTTATTTCATGATATGGAATTAGGCGAAAAATATTATTTTTGTGAATAGATACTAATATTTTTTTGAAATCCAGTTAAATCCTGTGCCATTTTTAAATTTTAGCTGTTTACATCAATTTTATTGCGTGAGAGCATGCGAAAACCTTACACCACATCAAAGACATCGCTGCTTTTTCTAACTGTCCCGGGTTCTCTAAATATTTTTGATTTTATGTTTAAGGCTGTTTGCTGTTGAATCAGACCGTTTATGTGCAACCTGCCGTCAAAATTGTTGAAGGAGACAAGCCATGAAATCCCGCCTATTTGTCATAATCACTTTTTTCTATTTTGCAGTAACACCCGTTTATGCAGAAAGTAATCGTGAAGATTATGATCTTGACGATGACGGCTTGATTGAAATTAATGATCTGCAAGATTTAAATGAAATTCGTAATAATGCTAATGGCGCTTCTC
>CAMLML010000027.1 GCA_946481095.1 uncultured Cellvibrio sp. | reverse complement strand
CTTTACTGATTCGCAACGCGTTTCCTTATTTTGAATCGCCGCTGTCGCCGGATGAATTGGCTGGCCTAGCATTAGAGGAAGAAGTCGAATCGCGAATTGTGTTGGAAAATGGAACAACGCCCTGGGAATTGCGCAATGGGCCTTTCACTGAAAAAACTTTTGAAAAATTACCTGAAAGTCATTGGACTTTGTTAGTGCAAGCGGTGGATCAGTGGGTGCCGGAAGTGAATCAATTGTTGGATTATTTTCGTTTTATTCCCAACTGGCGATTGGATGATTTGATGATCAGCTACGCACCGGATAAAGGCGGTGTCGGCCCACACTTTGACTATTACGATGTATTTTTGTTGCAGGGATTGGGCAAACGCCATTGGAAAATCGGACAGATGTGTGACAACAATTCGCCACGACTCGAAGGTACGCGTCTGAAAATCCTCAGCGAATTTCATACGACTGATGAATGGGTATTGGAACCCGGCGACATGCTCTATATCCCACCGGGTATCGCACACTGGGGAACAGCCGTTGGCGATGACTGCATGACTTTTTCGATTGGCTTCCGCGCGCCCAGTCATGCCGATATTATTTCGGAAGTCGGACAAGAGATTGCTTTATCAGTGAGTGATGATTTACGTTACACCGATCCGAATTTACAATTGCAATCCAACCCGGGTGAAATTTCTGCGCAGGCGATTGATCAAGTTCGAAATATCATTCAACAACATCTGACATCGGAAAATATTGCGCTCTGGTTCGGTAAATTTATGACCGAACGTAAATACATTGAACAAACCGAAGAAGAGCCTTTGGATATAGATGCAGACGAATGGCAATCGGCATTGGCGGATGGACAGTTATTATGGCGTCATCCTGCGGCTCGCGTGGCTTACCACTCAGATGAAAAAGGTACTTTGCTATTTGCAGATGGTGAAGCTTTTTGTTGTACGCAAGAATTAGCCGAATTAGTTTGCCAATCTGTCGAAATTAGCTGGAATGAATTAAAACCCCTGGTACAAGATGCGGATAACCGTTCTGCGATTACGCAGTTGATTAATCAGGAAACTTTGTTGGTGGATGAGTAATTTGCAAGCATGACCCCACCCTAACCCTCCCCTTGCCAGGGGAGGGAACTGATTCCACTCCGAAAATAGAAAAACAGGGAGTCGAGTCCCTTCCCCTTGCTAAGGGGGAGGTTAGGAGGGGGTGAAAAAATCTCAAAAGGAAAACAAATGGCCGAACAATCCAAAACATCCAAAGACCTGTGGCTACTTCATTCTGCAGATGATTTTCGTGAGCACACGACTAAAATCTTGTCGGCATGCAGTCGTCGTTGTTTTATTTTGACTGAAAATCTTGATGCCGCCATTTATGCCAACGCCGATTTTGTGGCTGCATTATCAACATTGGCTCGCTCAGGAGCCCAGGTTGAAATTAAAATTTTGGTAAAAAATTTCAAACCAGCCATCGATGCAGGTCACCCTTTGATCAAACTTGCACAGAGGCTTCGCAGCAAAATCCAGCTGAAAAAAATCGCACAGGAACCCGAAAATAATGATATGGGTTTTATGATTTGCGACACGCGCGGATTGATTTATAAAAATGATGAACGCACTTATCAAGGCTTTGCCAACTACAACGCCGCACCTGAAATCAAAAAACTACAGGATGAATTTATTTATCTGTGGGAAAGAGCCGATATCGAAAAAGAGCTTGATTTGCTGCATATTTAATCGCTATTCATCAAAAAACCCATTATTTCTCGAAAAAAACACGATTTTTAGTTGCCGACCTATATTTTATGCTTTATATATAGCGTAAATCTCTGTTGATCTCGTTTTCACTCGGGAAAAATAGGGTTTTCAGCTAGCGTCCAGCACGTGTAGCTGGTTGAATGTTACTCACTGAATAATTAATTTATGGGAAATTATTATGGCTGCTAAAAAACCTGCTGTTAAAGCAACTGCAAAAAAAGCTCCTGCAAAAAAAGCTGCTAAACCTGCTGCCAAAAAAGCGGCGGCGCCAAAAGCTCCTGCTGCTCCAGTAAAACCAATCGCTGAACGCCAAAACAAGTCTCAAATGTTGGCTCAAATTTCTGAGGCCACTGAAGTACCTAAAAAGCAAGTTCAAGCAGTATTGGATGAGTTAACCAACATTATCGAAGGTCACATCAAGAAAAAAGGCGCTGGTGAATTTGTACTACCAGGTCTGCTGAAAATCACCACAGTGAAAAAACCAGCAACCAAAGCTCGTAAAGGTATCAACCCTTTCACTGGCGAAGAAGTAATGTTCAAAGCCAAACCAGCAAGCACATCTGTAAAAGTACGTGCGCTGAAAAAACTGAAAGAAATGGCTGTTTAATTCGCCATTATCCCGGTTTGAAACCCCGCGAATGCGGGGTTTTTTCTTTAAAAGGACTTCTTATTTATGAGAGTTTTGCACGAATCAAAATTAATCGTCATTCCTGCGAATCAGGTTCAAACATATTTACCCGCTATACCAAAAATGATAACCGCCGTAGAATGTCCACCTTTCCGTGCAGTGCAAACCATTCCGAGCAAACCTTTTAATAAGTGATCAGTTTATGCGTTCCAGTCGTTTTTTAATTGCTACCTTGAAAGAAACTCCCGCTGACGCCGAAGTTATCAGCCATCAACTCATGTTACGTGCGGGCATGATCCGCAAAACCGCTTCCGGCCTCTACAACTGGTTACCGCTGGGATTGCGAGTATTGCGCAAGGTTGAACGCATAATCCGTGAAGAGATGGATAAATCGGGCGCACAAGAAGTATTGATGCCATTGGTTCAACCAGCAGAATTATGGGAAGAATCCGGGCGCTGGCAACAATATGGCCCTGAGTTGTTGCGCATTACCGATCGCCATGATCGTCCTTTTTGTTTGGGCCCTACCCATGAAGAAGTGATTACCGATTTAATCCGCAATGAAATCAAAAGTTACAAACAACTGCCTGCCAATTTTTATCAAATCCAAACCAAATTCCGCGATGAAATCCGCCCGCGTTTTGGCGTAATGCGCTCGCGCGAATTTATTATGAAAGATGCCTATTCATTTCATTTGTCGCATCAATCCCTGCAAGAAACTTATGATGTGATGCACACAACCTATTGCAGTATTTTTACTCGACTTGGCTTGCAATTCCGTCCTGTACTCGCGGACACAGGTTCGATTGGTGGCGCTTTCTCACATGAGTTCCATGTTCTGGCAGAAAGCGGTGAAGATGATATTGCATTCAGCAATGGCAGCGATTACGCAGCGAATATTGAAAAAGCTGAAGCCTTGCCACCCGCAAATGCTCGCCCTGCCCCCTCACAAACCATGAAAGAAGTCGCGACCCCTGGAAAACACTCCATAGAAGAAGTCAGCGCATTTTTAAATGTAAGAGCCGAACAAACTGTTAAAACGCTAATTGTTCTCGGCAGTGTTCAAGCTGATAAATCCCAACCTCTGGTTGCGTTGGTTTTACGTGGCGATCACGATTTAAATGAAATCAAAGCCGAAAAAATTACTGGCATAGCATCACCTTTAACTTTTGCACCTGAAGCACGCATCAAAGCAGAATTAGGAGTGAGTGTTGGATCAATCGGCCCCGTTGGATTAAAAATTCCGATGATTGTCGATCACTCCGCTGCACATCTTGCCGATTTTGTTTGCGGCGCCAACAAAGATGGTTATCACCTCACCGGTGTAAATTGGGATCGTGATGAAAAAGCACCTATGGTTGCTGATATTCGCAATGTCGTTACTGGCGACCCAAGCCCCTGCGGAAAAGGCACACTGGAAATTAAACGCGGTATTGAAGTCGGCCATATTTTCCAACTCGGCACCAAATATTCCGAAGCCATGAAAGCGAAAGTATTGGATGAGAGCGGCAAGGAACAAACCATGATTATGGGTTGTTATGGTATTGGTGTTACCCGTGTTGTTGCGTCTGCGATTGAACAAAATTTCGATGAAAACGGCATTATTTGGTCCGATTCAATTGCCCCCTTCCATATTGCGATTGTGCCAATCAATATGGGTAAATCTGAAGCTGTTGCGAAAAAAGCCAACGAGCTTTATTCGCAATTGTCACAAATTGGCTTTGATGTTTTATTTATGGACGACGAAAAAGCCCGCTTGGGTGGCATGCTCGCCGATACGGATCTTATGGGTATTCCACACCGTATTGTGATTGGTGATCGAGGCCTGGAAGCAGGTACTATTGAATACAAAGCTCGCCGTAATGCCGACAAACAGGAAATAGCGATTAACGATTTGGTGACGTTTTTAAAAAACCAAATCAAAATTTAACGCCTTTATTCAGAAATTGTTCATATCGATTGAACAATTTCTGAATAACATTTTCAATTCGAATAAAATCCTTTCGTAACTCCGCAATCCAATACAAAACAGTCTTGATTAGCTAATCAATTTTCGTTTTCTTCAGCCGAAGGATTTTTTATGCAAAAACTTGTTGTGTTTAATCTGACACTAATCTGCTTGATGGGATGCACCTCATCACAAGAATCCCGCCAGATCACAAACTCCGATAAATCAATCCCTGCCATATCAGAAGAAGCGATTCCCGGCCCAACCAACACCTCCTCCGAAGTCAAAAAAGTCAAAGTGGCAAAACCGGGCATAGATCCCATGAAAGTAGCTAATGGCATAGTGGATGTGTGGGTTGATGGCAGACTCGAAACTGATTTATTGGATAAAGAAAACCCTGTTCATGTATTGGTAGACGATGCTATTGAAACAAGCGCAGAACATCTGGACACAGAAAGGAATTACGAAAACAGGACCGAAACATCAAAATAAAAAGTTATTTTCTACCTTTAAATGTTTAAATATAGTTATTTTAGGTATTTTATTTACCCAATAAATTGACTTAATGATTTTAAGGTATATATTTACCTTAAAACGTTATTTTTATTATTTAAAGGTAATTTATAACCCACTATGGCTATTAAATCACCATCAGCAAGCGACCTTGCATCCATGAGTAATCTGGCTGTTGCCGCTGAAATAGGCCAAAGGCTGGAACGACTGCGGCTGGAGCGAAATATTTCACAACAGCTGTTATCAGAGGAGATAGGTATTACCCCCAAAAGCTATCGCCAATTGGTAGCAGGGAATGGGAAGCTTGAAAACATGATTGCCGCCATGCGTGCGTTGAATTGCCTGGATCAGCTTGATGCATTTCTGCCCGCCCCTACCCCAAGTCCTATTGCCCAGTGGAAACAAAAAGGCAAAGAACGCAAACGGGCAAGATCCAAAAAAGAAATCAAACACGACGATACAAAGGAGATTGATTGGTAATGCAAAATCTTGCAGAAGTTTATCTATGGGGAAAACAAGTGGGTGTTCTGGCATGGAACCCGGATACATCCACTGCTGCATTTGAGTACTCAACCGAATGGAAACAAACAGCTGTGCAAATTGCGCCTTTGCATATGCCGAATGAACAAAATTCATCGCGCATTTTCGAATTTCCCCAGCTCAATTTTGATACTTACAAAGGATTGCCCGCCTGCTTCGCCGACACGCTTCCGGATGATTTTGGTAACGCCGTAATTAATGCCTGGTTAAGCCGTAATGGTCGCAACCCAAATAGTTTTAATCCGCTTGAGCGTTTGCTCTACACAGGTTCACGCGGCATGGGCGCACTGGAATATAAACCGGCTATTCGCTCATTCAACAATCCAACCCATAAACTGGAGTTGGAATCGCTACTGAATATGGCGCAACAAATTCTTGACCAGCGTCATCAATCCCAACATAGCTTGTCGCAAAAAGAGGATTTGAGCGGAATTCTGCAAGTAGGAACCTCTGCAGGGGGTGCCAGAGCAAAAGCTCTGGTTGCACTGAATACCGGGCGCACTGAAATTCGATCAGGTCAGGTTGATGCACCAACAGGCTTTGAACACTATTTATTAAAATTTGATGGTGTTGTTGAACGCAGCTCCGAACGCGAAACTTTTGGTGATCCACAAGGTTTTGGTCGCATGGAATATGCCTATTATTTAATGGCGATCGATTGCGGCATTAATATGTCACCCTGCGAATTATTGGTAGAAGGCAAACGTGCGCATTTTTTAACAAAACGATTTGATCGAATCGGCAATCAAAAAATTCATTATCAATCCTTATGTGCAATGGATCATGCCGATTATAAAAAACCGGGGCAGTACAGCTACGAGCAACTCTTCGCTGTAGCTCGACAATTACGGTTGACGCGCAAGGAAGCTATCGAAATTTACCGAAGAATGGTATTCAATGTAGTGGCACGAAATCACGATGATCACACAAAAAATATAGGATTTTTATTGGCAACCCCCAATCAAAACTGGCAGCTGGCTCCTGCATTCGATATTGCCTACAGTTACAAACCTGGCTCCTCCTGGGTAAACTCTCATCAAATGTCACTGAATGGCAAGCGTGATAATTTTACAATGGAAGACCTGTTAATTGTGGCCAAGCTCATCAGCAATTTTACCAGCGAAGCAAAAGACATTATTGAACACACCGTAAATATCGTTAAAAAATGGCCTGAATATGCTGAAAAATCGGCGGTTGATTCCAATTTTTCACAAGTCATTTATCAACATCTGCGATTGGATTGGTCATAATCAATGAATAATTCAAATAAAAAAACAATCCTTTCGATTTTCTCTCTGATCATTCCATATCTTATAAGTGGTAATGCAATTGCAGAAGAAATCCTTTATGGCAATGTTATTGTCGATAAAGTGGGCACGGTTTACGACGGCGATACTTTTTCCGTTTCCATCAACCAGTGGCCTGCCATTATCGGTAAAAATATTCCGGTGAGATTAAAGGGTGTTGATACTCCGGAAATGAAAGGCGCCTGTTATCAGGAGATTTTAAAAGCACGGGAAGCCAAAAAGTTTACTGTGCAGCGTTTACGCAGTGCCAAAAAAGTCGAACTGAAAAATATGAGCCGCGACAAATATTTTCGCATCGACGCCGATGTATTTATCGACGGCAAAGATTTAGCCGGTGAACTCATAAACAACCGTTTAGGTGTTACTTATTCAGGCGGAATTAAAATCGATTGGTGCACGCCTTCGACTAAGTAGTGAATGAATTTTCACATAAATTTTATATCGAAAATAATCATGCTAAAAATATTTTTACTTTTTATTGTCACTGCATTGGCAGAAATTATTGGTTGCTTTCTGTCCTATCTTTGGTTGCGAAAAGGTGGGTCTATTTTATTATTGATTCCCGCCGCACTTAGTTTAGCGATTTTTGTCTGGTTGTTGACTTTACATCCCGCTGCCAGTGGTCGTGTTTATGCTGCTTATGGAGGGGTTTATATAGCAACGGCTCTTGCGTGGTTGCAATTTGTAGAGGGCATTAAATTATCAACTTATGATTGGCTGGGTGCAGGGATAATCTTAATAGGCACAGTGATTATCATAATGGGATGGAAGTCATCCTGAAAAAATTAATCTACTAATAAAAACTCACTTGGTAAAAGTGCTTTATGCGTAATTCTTACCTTTTTAATTTCCCCGTTAAACCAATGAATCTGATTCATGCGGGCACCAATTGATGTTTTGGCGTTTTCAGGAATCGGCAAATATTTCACCTTCCCTTCCAGTTCTTTTTGGCCGTTGACGAATGAAACAAAATGTTGGTCTTTGTAGGTTATGGCTGCATGAAACCACTCGTCAATCGGATGCACTTTGGTGGAATCAATTAAGGTTAAATTTGAATGATCAGATTTAATGTAAGCGTCCAGGTACCATTGTTTTTTATCATTCAACCGTAACTCAATCGTTAAACGTCGATTGGGGTTATCTGTCGATTCAATATGGAAAAAACGCGGCTCCCAATTTTTGGGGTAAACATCATAAGGCTTGAAAATAATTTCTACGGTAAATTCTTTGGCGCCTGCCAGTGGATTATTATCCACCAGTAATCTGTCACCATCACCATCAAAACGAACTGATTCAGTTGCAGTCATTAATTGAGGATTACCTTCAACCTGCGTGGGTAAATCGGCAATAGAGGTTAAAGAATTAATTGGCCAGATCAGGCTATCCGATCTGGTCAATATTTGTGAATTGCAGGCTGTGATTAAAAACACTGCACAAATCAGTAAACATTTCATTTTTATTCAATATCGATCAATTAATAATTATTGAGCGAATTATCGATAATTCTCCAGGTGATTGTCCAGTTTTCTGGCAACATCACCGGGCGATCCGGTATTTCTTGCCAATAAGTGATAAGCCACAGGGACAAAAAACAGTGTTAAAAAAGTAGCGATCAACACCCCGGAAATCACCACCACACCAATCACAAAGCGGGTTTCAGAACCAGCTCCTGAACCAATGACCAAAGGAACTGCTCCGGCAACTGCCGTTAAACTGGTCATGAGTATCGGCCTTAAACGTGCCGATGCCGCTTCTAATAAAGCTTCTGTAAACTCGACACCTCTGTCTCGCAACTGATTGGCAAATTCAACAATTAAAATTCCGTTTTTGGCTGCCAAACCAATCAACATAATTAAACCAATCTGCGAATAAAGATTGAATGTGCTACCGGTAATAAATAAACCGATTAATCCACCCAAAATAGCCAAAGGTACAGTCAACATAATAACGAAAGGGTGAATATAACTTTCAAATTGTGCAGCCAACACCAAAAAAGTGACCAGAATGCCCAACAGGAAAATAAACATCACTGAATTACCCGCTGTTTGGAAGTCGCGGGACAAACCACGGTAATCAATAATAACTTTTGAGGGCAAATGTTCGCGCGCCAATTGATTAAGATGTGTCAAAGCTTCGCCCAAAGTCAAATCGCCAGATAAATTGGCATCGATAGTTAATGAACGCATACGGTTGTAACGATTTAATCGGCTGGCATCCGCTACTTCTTTTAAGGTAACTAAATTGGAGAGTGGAATTAATTGCCCTGAACGCTCGGATCGAACATACATATTTTGCAAACTACCAATCGTGCGTTGTTCATCACGCGCGCCTTGCAAAATAACATCGTACTCTTCCCCGTCATCGATATAAGTTGTCGCACGACGTGAGCCCAACATAGTTTCCAGTGTTCGACCAATATTGTTCACGCTGACTCCCAAATCAGCCGCACGATTGGTATCAATCATTACTTCAACTTGCGGTTTGGTTTCTTTGTAATCCCAATCAATTCCAATTAATCCAGGATTATCTTTTTCCAATTTTTCCAACAAAATATCCCGCCATTGACCCAACTCTTCATAAGTACCACCACCCAATACAAATTGAACCGGCTTTTGTACTTGTGAACCAAAACCTTGACGCATAATAGGAACAGCAGAAACGCCAGGCAAATCTGATAATTTTTGACGGATTTCATCCATCACCACAAATGAATTACGACGTAAACTCCAATCATTCATTACCGCAATAATCATTCCGCTATTAAAACTTTCAATCGCTCCAAACGCGCGCGGTGCACGCACCATCATTCGGGTGATTTCTCCGGAATCAACATACTTCATCATCCGGTTTTCAATTTCATTCATATACTCTTCCATGTAGGCATAACTGGCTCCTTCGGGGCCATTCACCATCACAAAAAATGTTCCTCTATCTTCTTTGGGAGCGTATTCAGAAGGAATTTTAAAAGCAAGAAACCCGCTTAATGCGATCAATAATACAAAACACAAACTCACCCATTTCTTATGAGTGATGCAAAATAAAATAGAAGTTTGATATTGTTTTCGCAAACGCAACATCAACTCATCAATATTTTCTACCAATCGACTTCGCTGACCTGCAGGATGTAAAATTTTTGATGACAGCATGGGTGACAAGGTCAAGGCTATGAGCGCAGAAAACCCAACAGCCGCCGCCATGGTAATCGCGAATTCTGAAAATAATCTGCCTATATCGCCTTTCAAAAATACGATAGGAACAAATATTGCGACCAACACCAGAGTTGTCGCGATAACAGCAAATCCGACTTCACGCGCACCATCATAGGCAGCAAGTAGTGGCGGTTTCTTTTTTTCTTCTATATGACGAACAATATTTTCCAACACCACAATTGCATCGTCCACAACCAAGCCAATCGCTAACACCAATGCCAGGAGCGTTAACATATTTACTGAAAAATCCATGGCCGCCAGCACAATAAAAGTAGCGATGATGGAAACAGGAACAGCAACTGCGGGAATTAACATTGCACGAACGCTGCCCAGAAATAAATAAATCATTAGAATCACCATAAAAATGGCAATGACAATGGTGATATAAACTTCATGTATTGCGCGTTCGACAAATATGGAACTATCGTAACTGTCTTCCAGACTCATGCCTTTGGGCAAATTGGCATTGATCATATCGCGTTCGGCTTTTACACCACGAGCCACATCAATAGTATTAGCTGTTGATTGTTTGACAATACCAATTCCCACTTGTGTCGTGCCATTGCCGCGAAATAAATTACGATCCTCTTCAGTACCTTTTTCAACTTTTGCAATATCTGCCAAACGAATTAAATGCCCATCATCACCGCGTTTGACGACGAGCTGTGAAAACTGATCAACTGTTTTGTAAGAACGCGCCATACGTAAAGTAAATTGTCGTTCAAGTGATTCAATGCTACCAGCAGGCAATTCAATATTTTCCGAACGCAACGCCGTTTCAACATCATTGACGGTCAGGTCTCGCGCAGCCAATGCTTGCCTGTCTAACCAAATGCGCATGGCATAACGTTGTTCGCCGCCAATTCGCACGCGCGCAACACCGTCAACTACCGCAAAACGATCGACCAGATAACGCTGTGCATAATCGGTTAGCTCCGGCATAGTCATGCCTTCGCCTTCAAAGTTAAACCAAAGAATGACATCTTCATCTGAACTAACTTTTTGTACTTCCGGCGGATCTGCTTCATCAGGCAAATTTCCTAACGCACGCGCAACTCTGTCGCGAATATCATTTGCAGCAGAATCCATATTATGTCCGGTCTCGAATTGTACCGTGATATTGGATACCCCATTTTCGCTGGATGATTCTATATAACGAATACCCTCAACACCCGAAATACGATCTTCAATAACTTTGGTTATACGCGTTTCAACAATTTGTGCAGCGGCACCGGGATAATTGGTGCGAATAGAAACAACCGGAGGATCGATATTAGGGTATTCGCGCAAAGTTAATCGTTCAAATGAAACCAATCCAAATGCAATTAACAGTATTGAAATAACTGACGCAAATACTGGTCGCTTAATGGAAACATCGGATAATTTCATAATAATTTGGCCTCGGCTTTTTCAGTCGGGATCAAATCAGAAAGATGTGATTCAGCAGGAGTTACTGATGCCGGTTTTTCTTCGGATAATATGTTAATGGATTGGCCTGCACGTAGTTTTTGCACACCATGCGTAACAACTTTATCCCCTTCCGCCAACCCTGAAGTAACTTCAACAGAGCCCACCAAGCGCTGACCTATTTCTATTTTTTTTCTTTCTACGATTAATTTTTTTTCTGCCGATTCTTTAACAACAAATACAAAATTATTACTGGCCAATGGCATTAATGCGGCTTCGGAAATAACCAGGGATTGTCTTTCTTTGGTTTGTAGTGTCACTTCCATTAGCATGCCTTGCTTTAATTCATAATCAGGGTTTTCCAGAATAGCGCGCACTTTAATTGCACGCGTGACCGGATCAATTTGATTATCAACACTGGAAACCTTTCCAATCAATATTTTATTATTCAGATCACGTGCTTTTGCTTTAACACTTAAGCCATTCGAAAGACTGCTGAGATAGATTGATGGCACAGTGAAATCCAATTTCATTTTTGAATCATCATTTAAAGTCGTGATCACGTCACCCGGAGAAACCAGAGCACCAACACTGACTTGTCGCAAGCCAACAACACCGGAAAAAGGTGCCTGCAACAATAAATCTTTCAATCGCGATTCCAATGCATTGTATCTGGCTTGCGCGGCTTCATATTCACGTAACCGTTGATCCAACAATGATTGCGATGCTGCGCCACTTTTTGCCAAAGCATCAACCCGCTCCCACTGTTTTTTTGCCTCTTCTGAATTCACTCTGGCTTCAGCCAACAACGCACGCTCCTCGTGACTGGTCATTTCCACTAAAATATGGCCTGACTTGACCCGCTGGCCATCATGGAAATTAATCCCCGTAATTTTCTTATTGAGATTAGCGGTAATTTCTATCGATTCATTAGCATACAAACTGCCTATGGCCTCCAATTCGGTTTGTATTGGAAGCAAAGCAACTGGCTGCACTATGACATCAACAGCTCTATCACTTTGTGCAAATACATTTGCAGACAAGAGAATCGATACAAAAATAATGGCGTATTTCATGAATTGCTCTCTGAAATTGTGATGAATCATCATACCTTTAATTGTAGACAGATTTGAAAGCATAAAATTATTTAACCCAGCTTTACATTTTTTGAAAAAATGAATTTTATGACTCCAAAACCTTTTTCATCGCCATCCACCAGCACGCAAAACGTTTGTGCAATAAGCTTTCTTGTACACTCGGAACAAACAATCGGGCACTGATTGAACAGTTCCAGTTGTCAGGCCGATTAGCTGTGAGATAAGCAATACCCTGTAAACTGGCTTCGGGATTTTCACTGACATTTACAGGCAAGCGGGTTAAATCCGCCAATAATTGACAGAACTTATCAGACTGACTGAAGCCTCCGCTGAAATGAATCTTCATCAAGCTGTTATCCACATTCATTTTTTGCAGATTAATCATCAATAAAAATAAAATGGATTCCAACCAAACAGCGACCTGCTGCAAAGGTGACAACAAACCTGAAAATCGGGACTCAATATCCGTCCGCCAAAAGGGTGCGCCCAAACCACCTTGAGTGTTGATCAAATAATCTGCTGTACCTAATGGAATTGATAAAGCCTGCGCAATAATTTCCGGCGTAATCTGCAATCCCGATTCTTGTTCAATAAATGGAATAGCTGCCGCAGAGCCATTCACAGTAGCTTCCCAAGCGTAAAGATTATCACCAGTATTTTTGCCAATCCACAGCGGGCTAATTAATAAACCTTCCGGTGGATTTTTATCCTGTGAAACTCGCTGAATAAAAGCACCCGTGCCAATATTAATGTAAGCCGTGTTTTTATCCGGCATACCATTTGCGAATAGCGATGCACCCTGATCACGTGCGCAAACACGAAAATCAACGACATAATTATTTAAAATTAATTGCCCAAAATTATCCTGATGCCATTTACATTCAGGCAAGATCGATTGCGGAATTGAAAATAAATCCAATAATTGTGAATCCCAGTTAGCAGATTGGATATTCCACAGCAATGTTCGTTGCGCATGACCAGGATCTACCCCATTTTTTTTACTTGCCAGATGCCACAAAATAAAACAGACAATCGGGCCTGCAGTCAATTGGTTATCGATTTGCGCTGACTTAACACTTTGCAGATTATCCAAACACCAACGAATTTTACTGGCGCCATAATGGGGAGAAAAACGCAACCCCGTCAGTTGTTGAACCTGCTGATGTGTCATTTTTAGCTGATTAAGATAAGCTTTTCCGCGTGTATCCTGCCAACTTAATACTGCACTCAGCGGCTCTCCAGTTTTGTTATTCCAGCAGAGTAATGAAGAGCCCTGCCCTGAAAATCCAGCAGCTTTTATGTTGTTGACCTGATCACCTAATTGATGTTGAATTTTTTTAATTGAATCCAAAATGCCCCGTAAGATTTCCCGGGGATTTTGCTCTATATGCTGTTGGCCATGAAAATCAATAATTTGTGTTGCGCAGGGTGATTTTTCCTGAGCAATAATATTTCCTCTCGAATCAAAAACAGCAACACGTGTGCTTTGCCCACCCTGGTCGATCACTAAATATAATTCAGTCATTTACTCTCCTTTTGTTCCACCGCCTACCTTTTTCAAAGAGAAGCGCCATAAAAAAAGCGGCTTGCGCCGCTTTTGATTATTCATTCGGTTTTGGTATAAAACCGCCGTAGGGAAAGGGAGTCACTTTATCGCCCGATTTCACTTCGGTGACTTTAACAATTCCTTCTTTTTCCACTTCATCAATACGAATAATCGCATGCATTGGAATATAAGAACGCTTCACACCAGCAAATTCATTTTTCAATTTCTCTTCCGCAGGATCAACCAATAATTGACTGCGCTCACCAAATACCAACTCTTCTATTTCGATAAAACCATACATCTCACTCTGGTAAATCGCAGTACAGAAGATTTCATAGACTTGGGCTTGGTTAAGAAAGATAACTTTGTATACGGGTTTGTTGGCCATAAATATCAATTACTCGAAAAACAGATTCAATCAAGGGCGCGCAGAATACCATAAGTTTTCCTCATTCACGCCCGGTTACAGGCATTTCATCCAAAGATCCAGCATTCAGATTAGTCCATGGATGCTATTTACCCTATACTTCGCGCCTCTTTTATCACCATCTATTGACCTGCTTATGAATTTCGCATCCCTTGGCCTTGCGCCAGAACTATTGCATGCCCTTAAAGTTATGGGATTTAAAACCCTGACACCGGTTCAGGAACAAGCCATTCCCGCTGCTCGCAGAGGCATAGACCTGCTCACCACCGCGCAAACCGGCACTGGTAAAACCGCTGCCTACTGTTTGCCGGTGTTGCAACAAATGCTGGAAAAGCCCAAATCAGCTGAATCGGGCTTTGTTCGTACATTAATATTGGCGCCAACCCGCGAGTTGGTTGAGCAAATCGCCAAAACCATGCAATCTTTCGCGCAATTTACCCCACTCAAAATTGTCGCTATTTATGGCGGAGTTAAAGTCACCAATCAAAGCGCAAAATTACGCGCAGGTATCGATATCCTGGTCGCCACACCCGGTCGATTAAAAGAACATATCGAATTGGAGAATATCAATTTAGCGAAAGTGGAATTTGCAGTCCTGGACGAAGCGGACCGCATGTTGGATATGGGTTTCGTTAACGATATGCACGCATTGTTAACCAGCATTACTCGCCCGCATCAAACTTTATTTTTTTCCGCAACCGGTTCGCCGCTGGTCACCAATTTATCCAAACAAGCGATGAACCGCCCTACCCTTATTACGGTGAGCAAACGCAACTCGGTTGCCGACACAGTCAATCATCTGCTGTACCCCGTCGATTCAACACGTAAATACGAATTGTTTTTACATTTGCTGCGTACAGAAAATTGGTATCAAGTGATGGTTTTCAGCAGCACACGCGAAGAAGCTGAAAATTTATTTAAAGCATTAAAAAACGACAAAGTTGAAGCGGCCGTCATTCACAGCGAAAAAACCCAGGGATCAAGACGACGCGCACTGCAAGAATTTAAAGATGGAAAATTACAAGTGCTGGTCGCCACCGAAGTCGCCGCACGCGGTTTGGATATTCAAGGCTTGGATTTTGTCGTCAATCTGGATTTGCCCTTCTTCACCGAAGATTACGTACACCGCGTCGGCCGCACCGGCCGCGCCGGTAAAAAAGGCACCGCCATTTCCTTCGTAACTCCAGCAGAAGAACACCGTATTTCATTAATCGAAGAAGTAATCGACACCAAAATCAAACGCGAAAAAATCAAAGGCTTCGAAACCACCGAAACCGTTGTTAAGAAAATTGAAAAACCCAAAAGCGGATTACTGAAACTCGCGAAAGAGAAACCGAAAAAGCCAACTGTGGGGAAAAGCAAAACTACAGGTCAAACTAAAACCAGCTCAAGATCAAAACCTGCAGTGGGGAAAGTGGTGAAAGCTAAGAGTAAAGTTGGTGGTGATAAAACTATCGCTAAACCGAAGAAGGCTCCCACTAAAAAACGTTGAAAAATATCGCGTTTATTTTTCTTTGGATACCTCGGTCTCGCCGTAGGGCGGGTCAAGACCCGCGCGGCACCCAAGCCTGAATTTTTGATAATTTTTGCTTTATAAAATTATTAATATTTTTCATCTGTTGATAGACGTCACTTCGCACACGCGGGTCTTGACCCGCCCTACTTCTACCGTTTTTTGGAGTTTGAGTTTTTAGATATTTGCGAACAATTTTGTCGGAAGTCGCTGCGCTCTTCCAACCTACGGGCGATTACTCGCCCAAATCATCATCCTCATCCGATACATCCGCATGTTGTGCGAGACGGCCACGCGGTTTTCTTAATGCGGGTTTTGCCATAATCTCGACATAAAAGCTGGTAGCGCTTTGGGCGATTGCAGTATCCAGATGTGCGAATAAATCTCTGAGCTTTACGTCTTCGGCTTCAGCTTCGGTGATGCCAAACTTGCAATCGAACAACCAATAATCCGATACCGGCGGCAATTTTTTACGGCGCTCGCGTTTTACGTATTTGCGGATTTCCTGCTTGATTTTGTCGAGCGAGGAACTCGGGTCTTGAGTGTCGAGTTTGAATGTCTTGTTCATGGAAACCTGCAAGCTGGGTGGTTCAGGGGCGCGCATCTTACCGCAATCCCGCTGCTTCGGGGCATTTAAACAGGTGATTCCAACTGGCTAACCCCCTATAATGCGCGCCTCTTTTTTGTGTCTTGTTTAATCAGGTAAGTTGCATGTCTGCCACTGAAGCACCGGTCAAAAAGCTCTATATCAAAACTCATGGCTGTCAGATGAATGAGTATGATTCGTCGCGCATGAAGGATTTACTGGGGGAATCGCACCAGATGGTGCCTACCGAAAACCCAGAAGATGCCGACGTGATCCTGGTGAATACCTGCTCGATTCGTGAAAAAGCGCAAGAAAAGCTGTTCCACGAGCTTGGTCGCTGGAAGAAACTCAAGAAGAAAAACCCCAATTTGATAATCGGTGTGGGCGGCTGCGTCGCCAGTCAGGAAGGTGCAGCCATTGCCGAACGTGCGCCTTATGTGGATTTGATTTTCGGCCCGCAAACCCTGCACCGCTTGCCCGAAATGATGGAAACCCAACGAAACAATGGCGTAGTTGTGGTGGATGTCAGCTTCCCTGAAATTGAAAAATTCGACCGCTTGCCGCAACCCGATGCCGACGGCGTCAGTGCGTTTGTGTCGATTATGGAAGGCTGCTCCAAATATTGTACTTTCTGTGTGGTTCCCTACACTCGCGGTGAAGAAGTCAGCCGCCCGGTGGCTGATGTGATGAATGAAATTCTTCACCTGGCCAAACAAGGTGTGCGCGAAGTGAATTTGTTGGGGCAAAACGTTAACGCGTATCGCGGCGAAGCGGCTGATGGCAGCATTGTCGATTTGGCGGAATTGATTAGCTACGTTGCCGCAATCGATGGCATAGATCGCATTCGTTTTACGACTTCACATCCCGTCGAATTTACTGATGCCTTGATTGATGCTTACAACAATATTCCGCAATTGGTGAGCCATTTGCATTTACCAGTGCAAAGTGGATCCGATCGAATTTTAATGGCGATGAAACGCGGCCACACAGTTTTGGAATACAAATCCAAATTGCGTCGCTTGAAAAAAATTCGCCCGAATATCAGCTTCTCTTCTGATTTTATTATAGGTTTCCCCGGCGAAACCGATGCAGATTTTGAAGCGACTATGAAATTAATTCACGAAATGGATTTTGATACTTCTTACAGTTTTATTTACAGCGCACGCCCCGGCACTCCGGCTGCCGATATGGAAGACAACACACCCGAAGAGGTGAAAAAACAACGCCTGCAAATTCTGCAAGATCGCCTCACTCAACAAGCGCATGCCATCAGTCGCCGCATGGTTGGCAACACCGAACGTATTCTGGTGACTGGCTACTCCAAAAAAGATCCAGGCCAACTCTGTGGCCGCAGTGAAAATAATCGCGTGGTCAACTTCCGTTGTGACAACGCTGATTTAATTGGTAAGTTTGCTGACATCTTAATTGAAGAGGCGTTGACCAATTCATTGCGCGGAAGTTTGGTTGCCTCTGAGTTGGATGTAGATTGGGTTAAATGATCGACTCCCGTGACAAAAAAGAATACGGGAGTCAATTTAATTTACGGTTAAACGCTATTTCTGCACATCAGGTTTAATATCCCCACAATCATTCGAAATCCATTTACCTTCCATTTCAACTTCAAGTGTATGAGGTTTTCCGTCGATGGTTTGGGTCATTATTCCTGTACCCGAATAATGACGTTTGGAGTCAAACACAATTTCACTTTCACCATGACTTGGATTTTCGCCAGTACATTTGTGAATTGCTTTGAAATGATTTTTGGTGATTTGCTTCAGAGTTGATTTACAGTTTTCATCGTCATCAGGAAAATCGCCTCTATCAATTTCAGCCTGGGTAATACATTGTTTGACTTTCGTACCTTCAGATGAAATTTTTACCGCATCATTATGTATTTGTATACTGTCACCCTCTATTTTAACACCTGACTGCGCCATCATAGCTTCCATTTGCTTGCGTTGTTCAGGTGGCATATTCGCCAATTGTTTTTTCATTTCTTCCATGGCTTTTTTCATTTGATCATTTTGTATTGATTGCAACTCCTTGTTGCTTTCACCTGTCATCTTGAAACTGTTTTCCCACAAACCTGGCTGCATATCCAATTTAATGGTTTGTGCCAACACTGGAAAAGAACAAATCGATAAAGCAAAAGTGGACAAACATATTAATTTACGCATAGCTTCACTCCCGGCAGTTAATAAATTCTAGGCTCAATTTCCAAATCAACAGCGAACTTGTCTTTTACAGAATTCTGTATGGCTCTGGCAAGCGAAAGAATAGCATCACCCGTTAATTTTTTGGGGTTAGTCAGAACCAGAGCTTGCTGACTGTGTACTACAACACCATTTAATTCTTTACCCTTCCATCCAGCCTGATCAATTAACCATGCCGCAGGCAACTTTCGTTGGGTATCAGACACAGGATATGATGGCAATTGTGAATATTCGCTGACTAGCTTTTGATAAAGCTCTAACGAAATAATAGGATTTTTAAAAAAACTACCAACATTGGGAATTTGTTGCGGGTCAGGTAATTTTGATTGACGAATATGAATTACTGCCTGGCTTACTTGTTCGGGGGTTATAGCCGTCAGATCCTCGCCTGCAAAATAATCTTGTAGCGCAGGATAAGTTAAATGGGGTTGCGCAATTTTGCTTAACTTGAATGTCACCGAGGTAATAATGTATTGATCTTTTAATGTTTGTTTAAAAATACTTTCCCGATAAGCAAACTGACAACTCTCATTGAGAAACGAAACCTCAATGCCACTGGCAATTTCGATGGTTGATACTTCCGTGATGAAATCTTTTACTTCAACACCATAGGCACCAATATTTTGTATAGGTGCAGCACCCACACCACCTGGAATCAGTGATAAGTTTTCCAAGCCGTAATAGTTATTATCCAAACAATATTCAACCGCTTGATGCCAGTTTTCACCCGCCGCAAAATTTATCCAGACATACTCATCTGTTTCCTGAATTAATTTAACGCCGCGTAGTTTCAAATGAATAACCAAGCCGTGGAAATCATTTTCAAAAACGATATTACTGCCACCACCCAAAATCAAAATCGGCAGCTCTCGCTCGCGTGCAAATGCCAGAGCTTCTTTGATTTCATCGTGATTGCTTACACTCACGTAAAAATCTGCCATCGCTGGTACAGCGAGGGTATTGAGTTTTTGTAGTGAAAATTTTGGTATAAATAAAAGCACTTGTTTTTCCAATTAAATGCACCCCTTACCAAGGGGAGGATTAGGGGTTTTGTTTACACAATCTTTTTCAATAAATGTTGCGCAGTTTCTTCAACCAGATCCAACACCCGCTCAAAATCTTCCGCATCACCATGATAAGGATCCGGCACTTCGGTGTAACCCATGTGCGGTGCAAATTCCATGAACAAACCCAAATGACCAGTAAAATGCGCAGGTTTCATTTTTTGTAAATTCACCAGATTGGATTTATCCATCGCCAAAATATAATCAAACTCGTCAAAATCATCCCGCGTTACCAACCGCGCACGTAATACCGACAAATCATACCCACGTTTCGCCGCCGCTTTAATTGTGCGGGGATCAGGTGCATGACCTATATGCCAATCGCCAGTTCCAGCAGAGTCCACCATAATTCTTTTTTCCAAGCCAGCATCTGCAACTAATTTGCGTAATACGCCATCAGCAGTTGGTGAGCGACAGATGTTGCCTAAACAAACGAATAGAATTTTTTTCATAAGATTAACCAAAATATTACTAATCCCCCCCTCTCCCCTGCCCCTCTCCCACAAGGGGAGAGGGGAATTGATCCTGTTCAATATTTTTGTGCAATTTACGATTGGTACAATTACAAAAATATTTTTATAGAACTTCAATCTGCTCCCTCTCCCTTGATGGGAGAGGGCTGGGGAGAGGGTGTTTTACACTTCCAAAATTTTCCTAACCCTAACCAAATCTTCTTCCGTATCCACCCCACCCGGTACTGCCATACAGGCTTCTTCAATATGAATTGCATGACCGTTGGCGAGAACACGCAATTGTTCAAGTGATTCAATTTTTTCCAAATCGGCTTGTGGCCAGGTCACAAACTCGTTCAATAGTGAAACTCGATAGGCGTAGATACCAATATGGCGTTGCGGTACAAAACCAGAAGGCAATTCCGTTACATCAGTTTTTGCAAAATGATCACGCGGCCATGCAATGGGAGCCCGACTAAAGTAGAGCGCTTTTCCATGATTGTCTTTTACGACTTTTACTATATTGGGATTTCGAAAATCAATTAACGAATGAATAGGTTCACTCAAGGTTGCCATGCTGCAAAAGGTATTTTTGGCCAGATTATTGGCGACTTGATTAATCACTTGTGGCGGAATTAGAGGTTCATCGCCCTGCACATTGACGACAATATCATCAGCCTGCAAATTAAATTGTTGCGCAACTTCTTGCAAGCGATCAGTACCTGAACTGTGTGTTGCTTTAGTCATACACACTGATGCGCCGAATTCTTTGGCAACAGATTCAATACGCGCGTCATCAGTTGCAATAATCAATTTTACTGCATCACTTTGACTCGCGCGCTCATATACATGTTGAATCATAGTTTTACCGGCAATCATTTTTAAAGGTTTTGCAGGTAAACGGGTGGATGCATAACGCGCAGGGATCACTACATAAAACTTCATTTTATTTCTCGTTAAAAAAATATTTAAAAACTACACGTGAATATTTTGTAATAATTTTATCATTACACCACTGTCAACATTTCCATAGCAACTGAAATTTTTTTACCATCCCAGATATAACTGTAATGCGCAGTTTGCACCACATCCAAAATTAATTTGGGGCTCAACAATCCAAAACACAAATTTCCCGGACTGCGAACTGAATCATAAACAACACCTTGCGACCCTGCTTTTTTGAGTTGCACACCCAACAATTGTGATGCCTGATAATCATGCGGATGATACCAATCAGATTGACGATATTCAGGTGCCGTAATGTTGTGTAAACAAGCAGAAAATATCGTCCTTAAGCACCGCATCGACAAACGATCATATTTTAACCCTTCAATACAGGAAAAATATTTTTCCTGATGAAAACGTGTTTCTGCTATCGCCGTTTGCAAATTAATTGCAGCGTAATAAACACCAAAATGACCGGGAGAAAAACGGGAACCTGCGGGATTTAAATGCACAAACGGCCCCAACGCATACGAACATCCGCGAATGCCATAAGGTCTTTCTTCAGATGGCACACAATGCAAATTGCCCGCTTCCTGACGCAGCCTTGGATTGGTAATTGCCTGGATGCTAAATAAAACTTCAAAGTCATCGTGATTGGCCACATCATCAAACAATGAAATCGGTGGAAATTTACTTGGCATTAACCTGAAACCAACTTGCTCTTTAAATTCCTCCAAAGGTATATCAATCATGAAAATTCGCCTGACCTTATGGCATCCAGATGTTTGTAAACTTCATAAAGTGTTGTCATCAAGCCACTGCTCATAATTTCCATTGGTGCCTTGCCACCAAAAAAACGGCTTCGATTAGGCATACGCACAAAACCGTAAATATTGTCGGGATTTTCAAAAATGGTTCGCAGCAAGGCATGAATGTTGAGCAAATAGCTGATCCGCTCAAGTAAATCAGGTGTCAGGCGCGCGCTTTCCGGGGAAGACTGATACTTGTGCAAAGTAGATCGCCCGACCCCCAAAATCGCCATTTTTTCTTTTTCAGAACAATCCCATTTATTGAGGATATTCAAAGCCGTGGATATAGCCGCACCACTGGTCGCCAGTGATTGAACATGTGCAAGCATAATGAGCCCCCGAAACGCCAAGACAAATCCATAATAAAGCATATTTAAAATATTTGTCTATATTTAAACATATAAAAGTTTTAGGGAAAAATTGATCTCCCCTTTATACTGCTGTCACAATTCACACCCAGAATGGCCTGACCCAATCCACCAAAGCATTACTTGTTAACAATACCCATGAAAATCAACGCGTTAAGATCCCTATTCACCTTAATATTTGTCCTGTTATTCACATCAGGTTGCAGTAACCTCAAGGATCAATGGCCAGATCAGATGCCAAAACGCAGCCTGTTCCTGAAAGCCTATCACGCCGATACTGAAAACAAACAAATTCAAACCCGCGAAGAATATCTACTCTGGATTCAACGTTTTTATCTTGGATGGGAAATTTATCGAAATGGTTGGCTGAAAGTAACCAATCAGCTTTTGGAAGAAACAACCAACCAACAAGACAGAAAAATTATTGAGAAAAAAATGCAACAAATTGGCTTCAAAATCAGTTGTGAATGGGCCAAAAAAAACAAACACCGGCAAATTTTTACCCGACATGTTTCCATTTGGGGGAATGCACTGCTGGAATCGCTTGATCGTAATGAACCATTGACACTGATAGACAAAGTGAATGCTGATGTTGATGCCCTTCTATTACACCAACTTCATCCAAAAGCTATCACTGAAAACCGGTATTATGCTCAGGACGAAAACAATCCTTTTCTGTAACGATTTATTTTCCTCCGATTCACATTCAAGACTGCAATACTTTTCTGGCAATTTCCGAACCAGGCAAATTATCAGCAGCAATTAAAAAAATTAATGCAATAAATGCAACTGCAGTCAACAAATACCACACCAAAGAATAAATAATACCGTAAGGTTTTAATGGTGTTATATCTTCAGCAAGAGATACTTGCCAACTGGCAAGTATGTCAACAACACCCAAAACAATAAAAAATATTAAAAACATGAGCCCTAATTGCCAGGCCATAACCAGACAGGCTGATGAAATAAAAAGCAATGCAATTAATGCATATCTGCTACGACCGGAAAACACCAAAGATTTCACTACCCTGCCACCATCCAAAGGATGAACCGGAATTAAATTAAATAAATTTACCAACGCACTGACTGAGGCAACCAAGCCTGCAAAATGGTTATCTGTGAATAAATAAACCAGATAAAAAATGATTGTCATAATCAGACCATAAACAGGCCCCATCATCGAGATGTATACATCTTGCCAACGTGTTTTCGGTGAATCACCAACAGCCAATCCACCCACAAATGGAATTAAATACATTCCTTTTGTAGGAATACCAAATTTTTTCATTGCACGTAAATGTCCATATTCATGAAATATCAAAACACCAATCAGTGCCAATGCAAATTCCAGTGAAAATAAAATACTGTAAGCGCCCACACTGGTTGCAATCAAAGCAACTTTGATTACCTGAACTGATTTTAATAATTTAAAACCCAACGCCAACAACATCCACTTACTATTTGAGTTGGACGACTTGTTTAATGATTCATTTGCAGCAAGATGATCAGAATTGATCGAACCTGCATCTGATAGCGCAACCACCAATAAAGATTTAACCCCTTCCTCTACAATCTGATCATTTACCATACATTTGTAAGCAATTTCTTTTTGCTCCATATCTACAGTAAAGATTAATTCAACAACACCCAACCCCTCAATTTCTACGCGGTGTGAGCTATGCATTTCACGATTATGTTTTTGCGATACCGGTTTATCATTAACCAGCAATAATTCCTCACCTGACGATGGTGAAAAATCCAAAATAATTTTATTATTTTTATAATTTATACTCAGTATCCGCATAACAAACCACTCTATTAATGTATAATTTCGCAATCAATCTTAATCAGGATATGTGATGATTGCTCTTGGTCGATATAATCAGTTAACCGTCGTTAAAATTACAGAATTTGGCATTTTTCTGGATGGCGGAAAATTTGGCAATATTTTATTACCCAAACGTTACGTCACTGAAAATATGCAATTGGGCAATCGTTTAAATTTGTTTGTCCATCTTGACTCAGATGATAGCCTTATAGCAACCACATTGATACCCAAAGCCCAGGTAGGTGAATGTGCGTACCTGAAAGTAAAAGATGTGAATGCAATCGGTGCATTTCTCGATTGGGGACTTGCAAAGGATTTATTGGTTCCATTCAGTGAGCAACAACAACCCATGAAACTGGGTGAATCCTACGTTGTCTGCATTTATCTTGATGCCTACACAGGACGAATTACAGCCTCTTCACGATTAAGTCGCCATCTCGATGAAAGATCTTCAGGTTTTACAGCTCATCAATCGGTTGATCTGTTAATTTGTGGTCAAAGTAATTTGGGCTACAAAGCCGTTATCAATCATACCCACCTGGGACTGATTTTTCGCGATGACGCTATCAAACCATTACAATATGGTGAGCGTATTGAAGGCTTTATAAAACATATCCGACCAGACAAAAAAATTGATTTAAGTTTGCAAAAAAAATCAACTGATGCGAAATCAGATTTAGCCGAAAAAATTATTGTTTATTTAAAACAACATCAAGGTGTTGGATATCTGACAGATAAAAGTGATCCAGGCGAAATCTATCAAATATTTAAAGTCAGCAAGGGAAACTATAAAAATGCACTAAGTTTGCTTTACAAACAACGTCGCATTTTAATTACACCTGAAAAAATTACATTGGTTGATCAGGAAAACAAATAAGGAAATAGCTTTCGCTTTTCTTCTTCTGTTAGATTTCCCACGCGCTGCTTGTTTTTTTCCGGTACTGATTGAATATCAGGAAAGTACTCCAGTGCTCTTTCCAAACTTGCCTCCCTGATAATATGTAAAATTGGATAGGGAGCACGATTCGTTAGATTTTCAGCGTCATCCGAATCAACGCCAGCAAAACAATAGTCCGGATGGAAACTGGCTATTTGAAATTCACCTTCAAAACCTTCCCGCCGCAACAATTGATTAGCCCAAATCAAAAACTGGTTATAGTCCCAAAAATCTTGTAAATGCATGGGCAAAACCAATAAGCTGGTTTCAATTTGCGTTTGCTGCTGAAGCAATTCGCATTCGGATTTAAGCCTGGCAAGCAAAGCCTCATCATCATCCACCCAGATCAATGATATTCTGACCCGACCTTCTTTGCGCGGCTTTGCAGCAAAAGGACATAAATTCAATCCAATCACAACCTGATCCATCCAGGTTGACACCTCATCGATAATTTGATTTTCTTGCACGACTCTTCACAACCGTTATTGGGAACATTATGAAATACAATTCTATCCTCCAAACCATCGGCAATACACCCTGTGTTCGCATTAATCATCTATTCCAAAATAACATTGAAGTTTGGATGAAAATAGAACGTTTTAACCCCGGCAGCAGTATCAAGGATCGTATTGCACTGGCCATGATTGAAGATGCAGAAACAAAAGGTTTAATTAATAAAGACTCGACAATTATTGAACCCACATCAGGTAATACCGGTGTTGGCCTGGCACTGGTCTGTGCTGTAAAAGGTTATAAATTAATATTAACCATGCCGGAATCCATGTCGATAGAACGCAGAAAATTAATCAAAGCCTATGGTGCTGAAATCGTATTAACACCGAAAGAATTGGGCATGGGCGGTTGTATTGCCAAGGCTAATGAATTAGTGGCATCAACATCCAATTCATGGATGCCACAACAATTTAATAACCCGGCCAATGTTGAAATTCATCGCCAAACAACCGCACAAGAAATTCTGGAAGATTTCCCCGATGGTGTGGATTACTTGATTACCGGAGTGGGAACAGGCGGACATATCACAGGTTGCAGTGAAGTTCTCAAACAAACATTTCCTGCAATGAAAACATTTGCCGTGGAGCCGGAAAAATCGCCGGTGATCAGTGGCGGTCAAAAAGGTTTACATCGAATACAAGGCATAGGCGCCGGTTTTATTCCGCAAGTATTAAACACACAAACATTGGATGGCACCATTTTGGTATCCGAAGAAAACGCATTCAACATGACACGTGAGTGTGCAACAAAAGAAGGGATTTTGATTGGTATTTCTTCAGGTGCAATTTTGGCTGCAGTTGCACAAAAACAAAATGAATTACCAAACGGAAGTCGGGTGCTGATTTTTAGCTATGATACTGGTGAGCGTTATTTATCAATTGAGGATTTGTTTTAATTTTTTACAAGCGCACGACTTTTTTGAATATCTAAAAAGGGCGGCCACAGGAGCCGCCCACAATTAATCTTATTCCAAAGCTACAACAATCACTGATTTCGCCGGAATATCCAATGCCAATTTCCCGCCTTTGGCCGTAGCTGAATAAGCTTTCGGCGCAATAGCATTGGGATTTGCAAAAGTATTGTGCGTATCCATTTTGTCGGAGGTCAGCACTTGACCAATTGCTTTTTTGGCAGTTATCCCTTTTACATTAACATTCAAAGTTTCAGCTTTATGGGGATTGGTATTGGCAATTGCCAAATAGACTTTTCCATCTTTTGCCTTTGCAGCCGAGACACTGATTGCAGGAATTGTTTTCTTATCAAACTCATACTGCGGAACATTTTTAACATCAACAGGTAATGACACTGCATCCTGAAATGGAATGTACATTTTAAAGACGTGATACGTTGGAGTTAAAACCATCTTGTCTTTTTCTGTCAGTATCATCGCTTGCAGTACATTAACCATTTGCGCAATTATGCTCATGTGTACACGATCGGCATGTTTGTGAAAAATATTAAAATTCAACGCTGCAACAATTGCATCACGCAAACTATTTTGTTGGTAAAGGAAACCGGGATTATCGTCCCCCGTTACGTCATACCATGTGCCCCACTCATCAACATAGAAACCGACCTTTTTTTCAGGGTCATTTTTATCCATCACTTTTTTATTTTCTACAATAAAACCATCCATACGCAGTGTTTGCTGGAAGGTAGAAAACCATTCTGATTCAGGGAAACCTGTTGCAGCCCCTTTTACCGCCCAATCACCTTTCGGCAGAGTGTAATAATGGAAGCTCACGGCATCCATTCTCAAACTCCAATTGGGTTTTACATTTGCAGTAAGGTGATCTGCCCAACTGGTGTCATCAGTGTGTCCGCCACTGGCAATTAAAATAGGCGTATTGTGTTTAGGAGTTTTCAGGAAAGCGGCATATTGCTTGTAGAGATTTGTGTAAAACTCCGGTGTCATATTGCCACCACATCCCCATGCCTCATTACCAATAGCAAAATAATGCACGCGGAAAGGTTTATCGCGGCCGTTTTTACGGCGCAACTCAGCCAGAGTCGATTTGCCTTCTGCCGTCATATACTCCAGCCACTCTGCCATCTCTTGTGGTGTACCCGTTCCAAGATTGCCATTGACATAAGCTTCAGCGCCGAGCATTTCTACCAAATCAAAAAATTCGTGAGTACCTACGGCGTTATCCTCCATTACACCACCCCAGTTGGTATTCACTCTTACCATGCGCTTGTTGCGAGGGCCAATACCATCCCGCCAGTGATATTCATCCGCAAAACAGCCCCCAGGCCATCGAATCAAAGGGACTTTCAAATCCTTCAGCGCACCTACAACATCATTACGCCAACCCTTGGTATTGGGGGTTTTCGACTCGGGTCCCACCCAAATACCCTCGTAAATTCCCCGACCCAAATGTTCGGCAAATTGACCATATATGTTTTTGTTAATAATTGGACCGGCTTGGGTGGCATCCAGTGTGACTTCGGTTTCTGCAATTGCAAATGCGGAATAACAAACAGCCACCAGCATTAATGCGGATTTAAATTTATTCATAAAACTCTCTCTTATTTTGGGATTTATCAGAATGCAGAGGGACTATAATAATATTGTCTTACAATTGCAAACAGCATAAACAAAAATAGACAAACCTGATCTCAGAGCCAGTCTTTACGCTTGAAATACCAATAAGGCAATACTGCCGAGAGAACCATCATGGCCAAGGCAAGCTCAAAGCCATAGGGCCAATCCGAAAATGGAATTATTTTAAAGTTCATACCGTACATGCTGGCCACCACTGTTGGAGGCAGGAATACCATGGCCGCAATTGAAAATATTTTGATGATCTGGTTTTGCTCGATATTGATAAAACCCTGGGTTGAATCCATCAAAAAGTTGATTTTGTCGAACAAAAAAGCGGTGTGCGACATCAGTGTATCCACATCTCGTTTGATCTCACGGGTCGTTTCCTGCAAATCCAGAGAATCCCTTATGTGCTTTTGAATGAATGAAATGGAGCGCTGGGTATCCATCAGACAAAGGCGTATCTTTCCGTTACTGTCTTCCAATTTGGCGAGCTGGTCTATGGCATCCTCCAGCTCGGCGTCACTGTCTTCCAGTACCATGCGGCTAACATCTTCAAGCTTGCGATGAATGTCTTCCAAAGCATCTGCGAGGTTTTCAACCTTTTGCTCAAACATGGTCACCAGCAATTCCGCAGGAGAGCCAACTTGCACTTGCCCTGCCCGTGTACGCATGCGCAATAACCGAAAGTCAGCAATATCGTCCTCACGCAAAGTGATCAATCGCTTGTCCTGAAGAATAAAAGCAACTGTAGCGGTACTGTGTCGGCCTGATTCACCGGGGGCCAAAAACAGTGAGTGGACATGTACACCGGCACCATCCTGGAAATAACGTGCGGAAAACTCAATCTCTTCTACATCATCGGATTCAGGTAACTCGGCACGGAGAAATGTATTGAGCTCTTCACGTTCGTCATCGCTTGCTTCACGAGCGTCTATCCACAGAGCATTAGCCAGTGCAACCTTGGTATTCTCATCTGCCTGCAGATCTTCACGCAGTGTTGAGCCTTGCAATTTAAAAAGTCTTAACATAGGTCGCCTCCAAGGTATTGCGGTCGGCTTTATAGCATATTCAGAAGATAGTTAAAGCTTTTTCTTAAGACTTTACTTTAAGTATTTGCCCTCTCGTTAGTATAGATCAATAGACCTTATCCGCACCCTCGGGGCGTGTTTTAAATCGGCGATGAACCCACAAGTATTGATCAGGGGCTTTTCTAATCATGGACTCTATAATCCGGTTGATGCGTGTTGCATTTAATACTTCATCTTCCGAGGGAAAGTTTTCCAGCGGAGGGCCAATTTCAACACGATAAAACCCTTCTTCATCGCGATAATATGCGATCGATAAAACCAATGCGTTTCCCATACTGGCAATACGCGATGTTGCTGCCACACTCGCCGCCTGAACACCAAAAAATGGAGCAAACACACTGTGTTTTCTCCCATAATCCTGATCAGGTGCGTACCACACAATATGTCCACGACGCAGGTTTTTGATCAATTGCATAGTGTCTTTTCGCGCTATTGTCTGGTTGATGTATGTTTTACGCGCTTTGATTTGTATATAAATCATCAGAGGGTTAACTTCACTTCGATAAAGCACATCGATGGGATGGTACATGGTTAACACTCGTGCACCCACGTCGATTGCTGTCAAATGGCTACCGACCAACAATACGCCCTTTCCTTCTTTTCTGGCAGCATCAAGATATTCTCCACCAATAAAAGTATGTCGATTACGAAACTTTTCAGCAGACCCCCACATGGCCATAGCTGTTTCCATAAAATGGATTCCACAAGAACGCATCACACCGCGAACAATCTGCTGCCGCTCCTCTTCTGATAACTCCGGATAACACAGACGAATATTGACTTGTGCTATATGCCGACGAGACGCCGCAAAATGAAAAAATAAACATCCCAGCAAACGACCAATCCGGAAATTAACTCTTACAGGCAAAAATGCGCAGAGACGCAAAATCCCGAGAAGTATCCAGGTGGGCCAATATTGGGGGAGAAAAAAGCGATAGGAAAAAACCTCAGCAGAATGTTTGTTCAAAATTATTCTCATTTTTTATTATGTATTGAGCCGGAGTATAACTTAAATGAGATTTAATACATTCATTAAAAAACAAAGGAGGCATAAAGCCTCCTTTGTTTGAACAGTACAACAATCAGAGCTTGTAACCATCTTCTTCGTGCAAACTTAAATCCAATCCGACATTTTCCTCTTCTGCAGTAACACGCAAGCCACTCGTCACCAAAGATGTCAGCTTCAATACCAGATAGGTGACCACAGCTGTATAAACAAAGGTGACGACTATGCCAATCAATTGGATCTTGATTTGACCTGCCATGGTTTCAACACCTGCAGCA
The DNA here is from genome assembly GCA_946481095.1 of uncultured Cellvibrio sp. Next base: position 23,669 of record CAMLML010000027.1, on the reverse strand, counting down.
AAACCCTGTCCACTAAAGGCACCCAATTGGGTTGATGCAAATATGCCAACCAACAGAGTTCCCAAAACACCACCTACACCATGAACAGGGAACACATCGAGAGAATCATCGATTTTCAGCTTGCGCTTGATAAATTGCGTCATGTAGAAACAAATCACACCCGCTGAAAGACCAATAATCAATGCACCACCAGGCCCAACATTACCCGATGCAGGCGTAATCGTACCCAAACCGGCAACCATACCCGTCACAATTCCCAAGGCACTGGGCTTTTTAAATTTCATCCATTCAATCATCATCCATGCAAAAGCACCGGCTGCTGCTGATATATGAGTAACCAGCATTGCCATGGCCGCATTTCCATTTGCAGCCAAAGCACTGCCCGCGTTAAAACCAAACCAACCTACCCACAACATGCCCGCACCAGTCACAGTCATGGTCATGTTATGTGGAGGCATGGCAATTGTCGGGAAACCATGACGCTTGCCAATCACCAAGGCCGCCACCAAAGCTGCAACCCCGGCAGTGATGTGGACTACTGTACCCCCTGCAAAATCGATCAGACCCATTGCAAACAGCCAGCCTGTTGATGCCCAAACCCAGTGACAAACAGGGATATAAACTAAAAATAGCCAGAGCAATGAGAAGATCAACATAGATGAAAATTTCATGCGCTCGGCAAAAGCGCCCACAATCAAAGCGGGGGTAATAATGGCAAAGGTCATTTGGTAGATAGCATGAAGACTGAGGGGGATATCACCCGCCAAAGCCTCCTCTGTAACACCCACCAGCATAAACATGCTGAAATCACCGATAAGTGCATTACCTGCACCAAAAGCCAGGCTGTAACCTGCAATTAACCAGGCAAGGGAAACGACACAGGCAATCGCAAAACATTGCATCAACACTGACAAAACATTTTTGACACGAACCAATCCGGCATAAAAAAGCGCCAAGCCAGGAAGAGTCATAAACAAAACCAATGCCGTGGATGTAAGAATCCAGGCAGTATTGGCACCATTCAAGGTCACTTCCTGAGAGAACGCAGGTAGTGACATCAATAAACCGTATAACCCCACACTTATCTTCTTCATATAAACTCCGACTGCTTACTTGTAATTATTAATGCTCTATTTTGAGCCAATTATGTCGCCATAATCGACGGTATTTAGAAAAAACTGCTTCAAGAAATCAACTTTTGCACAAGAAAAAGTCACCTAAACAGCTTTAACACCTAAAAACAGGGCTTATATTGAGCAAATATAACGCCAACATTATTAAAATATTTGTTTTCAATGAGTTATCGACAGGCTTTTTAATTCAGGCAACATAAAATGCACAAAATAAAAACATTATAAAAATTAATCGCATTTATTTGGTGCAAAAACAAAAAGCCTCCGAATGGAGGCTCTGTTTTCAAGATCTACCGTAGCTGTCTTGCAGACGAACCACATCGTCATCTTCCAAATAGGGGCCAGATTGAACCTCAACAATCTCCAGAGGAATCTTGCCGGGATTACTCAACCTGTGGGCAATGCCCAATGGAATATAGGTCGATTCATTTTCAGAGAGCAGGTATTCCTCATCACCCTTTTGCACCAGTGCTGTCCCTTTCACAACGATCCAGTGTTCAGCACGATGATGGTGAATCTGCAGCGACAAACTGCCTCCCGGTTTTACACGAATCAAATTCACCTGATAACGATCACCATCATCTATAGCATCGTAACAACCCCAGGGGCGATAAATCTCCCGGTGTTGCAGATGCTCTTTACGTTTTTGTTTTTCAATTTTCGTGATGATGGATTTTACTTGCTGAGCTTGATTTTTATCGGCAACCAAAACTGCATCCGGAGTGTTAATGATCATTAAATTATCCACGCCCAGAGTCGCCACCAGTTTATCGCGCGAAAATACCAAAGTATTAGTGGAACCCACATCGATACTGTCACCGATAAAACTATTACCTGAATTATCTTTATCATTTAAATCGCTAAAAGATTTCCAATCGCCCACATCACTCCAACCGGCATTTAATGGAACACAAACCACATTTTGGCTTTTTTCCATCAAGGCGTAGTCTATTGAAATATTGGGCGCTTGTGAAAAAGCTTCTTTGTCGATGCGAATAAAATCAAGATCCTGTTTCGACCTTTGTTTTGCCGTTTCAACCGCAGTGACTAAATCAGGACTTTGCACTTTTAATTCTTTTAAAAATACGGATGTTTTAAAAACAAACATACCACTATTCCAAAAATAACAACCTTCATCCAAATAAGCCTGCGCAGTTTCAAGATTAGGTTTTTCTACAAACTTTTCTACTGCAGAAAAATTTGTATCTGCATCATTTTTTTTAGTTTTGATGTAGCCATAACCCGTTTCAGGCCGGGTGGGTTGCACACCAAAAGTGGCAAGATGATTTTTTTCAGCGGCAGCCACTGCATTTTTTACAGCGCGTTGAAATACATCTACCTCACGAATCATATGATCCGCCGACAACACCAGCAACACTGGATCATTATCCAAACTCACTGCATGAATGGCTGCAATTGCCAAAGCAGGTGCAGTGTTGCGTGCAACAGGCTCCAATAAAATCGACGCATTTTTTTCACCAATCTCATGAAGCTGCTCCGCCACCATAAAACGGTGCTCTTCATTGCACACCACTATAGGTGCAGCAAGATCAGGAATTCCTTTCAAACGCAATAATGTTTGTTGAAGCATAGTCACATCACCAAACAATTTTAATAATTGCTTGGGGTAATGTGTGCGCGACAAGGGCCACAAACGTGTTCCCGAACCACCTGCGAGAATAATTGGAATGATCATAATTGTTGCTCTGTTAATTTTTTATTTTCCCCTTACGAAGGGGAGGGTCAGGGTGGGGTTTGTTTTTCAACGATTCCTTCAGATTCTTTACCCCCTCCTAACCTCCCCCCTTGGCAGGGGGAGGGACTCCTGCTTAATTAGGTAATGACTTGTCCAAAATTTATTTATATCTTTCTTTCAAAAAGTTTTTCATCGCATTACCAATATCCGGATGACGCTCACCGTAAATAACTTGCGCCATCATGTAACCAATTTTGGTTCCGCAATCGTGACTGCGACCAATCAATTGATAAGCTTCTACCGTTTCCAATCCCAATAATGCATCAAGACCATCGGTTAATTGAATTTCACCACCTGCACCCGGCATGGTTTTCGCGAGTAAATCCCAAACAGTTTTTGATAATACATAACGCCCCACAATCGCCATATTGGATGGAGCTTCATCAACAGGCGGCTTTTCAACCATGGCTTTAATAGCGGCAGTTTGCCCTGGAGCAACTTGTGCACCGGAACAATCAACTACGCCGTATTTATCCACCTGATCCATAGGCACTTGCTCAACCAGAATCTGGCTATTGCCGGTTTCAGCAAAACGCTTGGCCATTCCCGCTAAATTATCCTGCTTTAAATTACAGGCGGCGTTATCAATTAATACGTCCGGTAATAAGACAGCAAAAGGCTCATCCCCCACAACCGGACGCGCGCATAAAATTGCATGGCCTAATCCTTTTGCTTCTGCTTGACGCACTGATATCACAGTCAGACCCGGTGGTGTGATTGAGCGTACTTCTGCTAACAAAGAACGCTTCAAACGCGATTCCAATTGGGCTTCCAATTCAAAACTGGTATCGAAGTGGTTTTCAATGGCATTTTTACTGGCATGCGTGACCAACACGATTTCTTTAATACCCGCAGCAGCCGCTTCTTCAATCACATATTGAATTAAAGGCTTATCGACTACTGGCAACATTTCTTTTGGAATGGCTTTGGTTGCCGGCAACATACGTGTGCCCAAACCTGCAACAGGTATTACTGCTTTTTTAATGCCCATGGTAATTTTCTCTTTTAGAAATTAATCAAATAATTACGAATTCAACATCGCTAAAATTTCTTTGGTTTTTTCATCAACCAACGACTGATTTGCACGCGACTCCAAATTCAAACGCACGACAGGCTCGGTATTGGACATGCGCAAGTTAAATCGCCAATCGACGAATTCCAGACTTATGCCATCCGTTTTATCAATTGACACTGCATTCGCCTGATAGTGTTGTAATACTTTTTCAATCGCCGCTTTTGGATTTTCAACATGACTATTAATTTCACCCGGAGATGGAAATTTAGCAATTCGATCAGCCAACATTGACGACAATGGTTGTGATTTCCGACTTAACAATTCACACACCAACAACCAGGGAATCATACCGCTGTCGCAGTAAAAGAAATCGCGAAAATAATGATGCGCGCTCATTTCACCGCCATAAACTGCATCTTCCAATCGCATACGCTCTTTAATAAAGGCATGACCGGTTTTGGATTGAATCGCAACACCACCCGATTGTTTCACTATATCCTGAGTATTCCAAGTCAATCGTGGATCATGAATAATATTGGCGCCCGGATTTTTCAACAAAAACGCCTCAGCCAATAACCCAACAATATAATAACCTTCAGTGAATTGTCCTTTTTCATCAAATAAAAAACAGCGATCAAAATCACCATCCCATGCGATGCCCATATCAGCTTTATGTTGCAACACCGCTTCACTGGTTGATGCGCGATTTTCTGGCAATAATGGATTGGGAATACCGTTGGGGAAAGTACCATCTGGTTGATGATGAATTTTAATAAACTCGAAAGGTAGATATTTTTCTATGGCATCAATGACGTGACCAGCAGCACCATTACCTGCATTCACAACCAGTTTTAACGGCTTAAGTGCTGACTGATCAACATAACCCAATAAATGTTGGATATAAGCAGGCAGAATATTTTCTTCTTTATATGAACCACGTTTTACAGGATCTACCGTTGAGAATTTATTTTCTTCAGCAAGACGTTTGATATCGTTCAACCCTGTATCACCACTAATCGGTTGTGAACCGGCTTTCACCATTTTCAATCCATTGTAATCAATCGGATTATGGCTGGCTGTAATTTCCACACCACCATCAACTTGCAAATAGCTAGTCGCAAAATAAATTTCTTCTGTACCACACATGCCGATATCAATCACATTGACACCTTCATCTTGCAGGCCTTTGGCATAAGCCATTTTTAAATCGCGACTGGTTAGTCGTACATCACCACCCACCACCACTGCCTTGGGCTTTAAAAAAACGGCATAAGCACGAGCAATACGATAAACAATATCTTCATTCAGTTCATCGCCAAGTTTGCCGCGAATATCGTAAGCTTTGAAACAAGTCAGAGACATGAAAAATTTCCCGATTAAATTTTTTTATGAATTTCATTCAACATAAAATCAAACACCTGTTCGATGCTCATACTGGTGCTATCAACAATCACCGCATCGCTTGCAGGCACCAAGGGAGACACACTACGTTTGGTGTCGCGGTCGTCTCGCTCTTGTATTTCTTTTACCAGAATAGTTTTATCAACTGTTTCGCCTTTGGCAGTTAACTGTTTATAGCGACGTTCCGCTCTGGCCTCCGCACTCGCAGTTAAAAATAATTTAACCTGCGCGCCAGTAAATACCACTGTTCCCATATCGCGACCATCAGCAATTAAACCCGGCGCACTGGCAAATGCACGTTGACGTGCCAACAACGCCAAACGAACCGGTTGATAGGCAGCCACTTTCGAAGCTGCCATGCTGATAGTTTCAGCACGAATAGCATCAGTCACATTTTTTTCTTCAAGAAAAATAACTGTTTTATCACCACTGACATCAAAACGAATCTGCAAATTCATAGCAACTTCGGCTACTGCTGCAACATTTTCCAAATCAATATTTTTTTGCAAAGCTGCCAAAGCCGTAATGCGATATAAAGCACCGCTGTCCAACAAATGAAAACCCATTTTTTTTGCCAATAACTGACTTAATGTTCCTTTGCCTGATCCACTCGGCCCATCAATAGTCACAACGGGTATTTTTTCCGACATAAAATTTAACCACCAAAACCATTTTCGATTAATTCATTCGCTATTTTTTCACACACTTGCGCAGGATTTTCCGCACCGGTAATCGGGCGACCAATCACTAAATAACTACTACCTTCCTGCATAGCTTGCACGGGTGTTAATGTCCGGCGCTGATCGTCGGCAGGTGAATCTGCCAACCGGATTCCAGGTGTTACCAAACAAAAATTTTGATCAAATTGCTGGCGCATTTGTTTGGCTTCACGCGCTGAACAAACAATGCCATCAAGACCACAATAATGCGCCAAACCAGCAAGACGTTCGACCTGATTATCAATCGAATAGGCCACACCAACTCCAAGTAAATCTGACTGCTCCATGCTGGTCAGAACAGTGACTGCAATTAATAAAGGTTTTTTACCGGACGATTGATCAATTGCTTCGCGCGCGGCCAACATCATACGTTCACCACCGGATGCATGCACATTGACCATCCACACACCCAAATCTGCAGCAGCTTTGACCGCTTTGGCTGTGGTGTTGGGAATATCGTGAAATTTAAGATCGAGAAAGATATCAAAACCTTTTTGCATTAAGGTTTCAACAATTTGCGGACCACAAGAAGTGAATAACTCTTTACCAACTTTCAGCCTGCAATATTTAGGTGACAAACGGGAAGCCAGATCAAGACATGCATTGGCATTGTCAAAATCCATGGCAACAACAATCGGGGAACGGGTATTCGGTGGCATTCATAACATCCGCAATCATCTGAACGGCCGCTATTAAAGCAAATTTCGCCCGCACAATCACCCTTTTGTCATGAATACAGAGCGCTTAATGCGTAAAAAGTGAACCACATAAAAAAAGGGAGCAGACTTGTCCGCTCCCTTTTCCTGATTACAAACTCAAGCGCGATTTGTTGGTCTCAAATATTGATTCACCTATACCTTTCACATCCATTAACTGTTCAACAGAGGTGAATTTACCGTTTTCTTTTCGCCACGCAACAATTGCTTCTGCCTTTTTAGCACCAACGCCTTTCAATGACATCAATGTGTCCACATCAGCGGTATTGATATTCACTTGAACAGTTTTAGGTGCTTCTACCTGCGCTTTCGCTTTGGTAGTTGGGGAAGTAGCTTCAGCTTGAACAAAAGAAACAGCAGAAAGGGAAATAACAACAGCAGAGATAAATGCAACTAAAGATTTCATAATCAACTCCTTGTAGTGAATAAACTTTTCATCGATGAAAAGCGTTTGAGGTTAGATAACTTGTAACACCGTGATGCTTTTTCGTTGTTACGGTGCTTATCTTAGCGAATTATTTTGTTGTGAATAGTGGGAAAAATCTGAAAATTTTGTGAGATTTGGCTTACAGAATATTCGAAAATTAAAAAACATGACCCCACCCTAACCCTCCCCTTACCAGGGGAGGGGACTGATCTTCACGCTGATCAAGTAGGGAGTAAAGTCCCTCCCCCTGGGAAGGGGGAGGTTAGGAGGGGGTCAAGCGCTTCAAATCAAAACAACGAAATATCTTTCGCATCCCAATGTGGAAAATGCTTACGAATTAACGCATTCAATTCCAATTCAAACTCGGAATGACTGGATTTGGTCACTGCTTTTTCGGCCAGTGATTCAATCACCATACCCGCACCGACTGTGATATTGGTCAAACGATCAATCACAATAAAGGCACCAGTGGCGCGATTGGTTTTGTAAGCATCGATCAATACTGATTGATTCAATACCAATTCCACTTTGGCAATATCATTCAATTGCAGTTGAGATACTTGCGTTTGTTCTTGCGTATTCACATCAATACGGTGATGAATCACATCCACCTGACCCGCAACCAATTTACTCGCGAATTTGAAAAAATATTCACGACCTGGTTGCAATGTCTGTTCAGTCATCCACACCAAATGCGCAGACATATGATTGGTGGGTTTAACTGAATCTTTTTCCAACACAATCATATCGCCGCGACTGATATCAATTTCATCAGTCAATGTGAGCGTGACTGCTTGACCAACAAAGGCTGATTGCAATTCGCCATCAAAGGTCACTATAGATTTTACATGACTGGTTTTGCCTGATGGCAAGGCTTTAATCTTATCGCCAACTTTCACTTCGCCTGAAGCGACGTTACCGCAGAAGCCGCGAAAATCCAGATTGGGGCGATTGACATATTGCACCGGGAAGCGGAAATCGCGCAGGTTTTTATCGCCCGCAACAGAAACTGTTTCCAAAATTTCCATCAAGGTTTTGCCTGTGTACCAACCGGATTTTTCAGAGCGATTGACCACGTTATCGCCTTCCAATGCAGACATGGGCACAAACATGACATCTTTCATGCCGAGTTTTTCCGCGAATACCAAATAATCCTGTTTGATTTTTTCAAACACAGTTTGATCAAAATCCATCAAATCCATTTTATTAATGGCAACTACAATGTGTTTAATTCCTAACAAAGAAGCGATGTAACTATGGCGACGGGTTTGTGTCATTACACCGTGACGCGCGTCAATCAAAATAATTGCCAGATCACAAGTGGATGCACCGGTTGCCATGTTGCGCGTGTACTGTTCATGACCGGGCGTATCGGCAATAATGAATTTACGTTTCTCAGTTGAAAAATAACGATAAGCCACATCAATAGTAATGCCCTGCTCTCTTTCCGCTTGCAGACCATCTACCAGCAAGGCCAAATCGATTTTTTCACCAGTGGTGCCGTGTTTAACTGAATCGGATTTAATCGCTGCCAATTGATCTTCGTAAATCATTTTGGAATCGTGCAGCAAGCGACCGATTAAAGTGCTCTTGCCATCGTCCACACTGCCGCAAGTTAAAAAACGCAATAATTCTTTATGTTCATGTTGTGCAAGATAAGCGTGAATATCTTGTGCAATTAAGTCACTTTGATGGCTCATTAGAAATACCCCTCTTGCTTTTTCTTTTCCATAGATCCTGAACTATCGTGATCTATAACGCGACCCTGGCGCTCGGAAGTTGTGGTCAATAACATTTCCTGAATAATGTCCGGCAAAGTCGCCGCTTCGGATTCAACGGCACCCGTAAGTGGATAACAACCCAGTGTGCGGAAGCGAACCATTTTTTCTTGCGGCTTTTCACCCGGTTCAAGTGGCATACGATCATCATCAACCATAATCAAAGTGCCGTTGCGTTCAACTACTGGACGTTTCGCAGCGAAATAAAGTGGAACGATTGGAATATTTTCCAAATGAATGTATTGCCAGATATCCAATTCAGTCCAGTTCGACAAAGGAAACACGCGAATACTTTCGCCTTTGGCGATGCGACCGTTATAAATATTCCACAATTCCGGACGTTGATTTTTTGGGTCCCAGCGATGATTTTTATCGCGGAATGAATACACACGCTCTTTCGCACGCGATTTTTCTTCATCGCGACGTGCACCACCAAAAGCCGCATCAAAACCGTATTTATTCAAAGCTTGTTTCAGCGATTGGGTTTTCATCACATCGGTATGCACCGCACTACCGTGAGTGAAGGGGTTTATGCCCGCTGCAACACCTTCCTGATTAATGTGTACGATCAAATCCCAACCCAATTCTTTCACGCGCTTTTCACGAAACTCAATCATTTCGCGGAATTTCCAGGTGGTATCCACATGCATCAAAGGGAATGGAGGCTTGCCTGGGTAAAAGGCTTTCATGGTGAGATGCATCATCACCGCAGAATCTTTACCAATTGAGTAAAGCATTACCGGATTATCAAATTCCGCCGCAACCTCACGAATAATGTGAATACTCTCGGCTTCCAGTTGTTTCAGGTGGGTTAATTTGTAGTCAGTCATGGGAACTCGTCTACTAGAGGTTTAAATTTGGCGGGCACTTTTTTGGCCAGGCGGCACTTTACCCAAACAGGTATCAATTGTTAAGAATTAAAACTTTCTAAGCTTATTACCTTGCCCTCACCCTAGCCCTCTCCCAAAAGGAGAGGGGATAGACTCCCCGCTGAATTAACTGCAAAGTGAATTTAATCCCCTCTCCCTCTGGGAGAGGGTTAGGGTGAGGGGTTCAAGGAACTACTTTTTCAACATCTTGGTATATTCATCCCGCGCTTCTTTCGCGCGGCTAAACACTTCCAACAAATACTCGCTGTCTTCTTTTTCAATACTGCTGCGCATGCGTTGCAGGTTGTCTGTAAATAAATCCAGTGATCGCAATATCGCGGCTTTATTAGCTCTCATAATATCGTGCCACATCACCGGATCACTGGATGCAATTCGCGTGAAATCGCGAAAGCCGCCAGCCGCATAACGAAAAATATTCGGATTGCCTATGTCATGTGCAAGAGTATCCACCAATGAATAAGCAATTGCATGTGGCAAATGACTGGTTGCCGCAAGAACTTCATCGTGATCTTCGACCGTCATAGTTAGCACTTCTGCACCCAATACTTCCCAAAGCCGGGTAACTCGCAACAAATGTTGCGCAGATGTTGATTCAACCGGTGTTAAAATGACACGATGATTCTCATACAAATTGGGATTAGCAGCGGTCACACCACTTTTTTCAGAGCCTGCAATTGGATGCCCCAAAACAAATTCTGCAGGTATGTTCCCAAATATTTTTTGCGCAGCAAGTAATATATTACCTTTGACACTGGCACCATCCGTGATGGTTACTTTTGCGGTCACACAGCGATGAATATCCGATAATACTTTTTCAACAGCCAATGTTGGCACTGCAATAAAAATAACATCCTGATCATTTAATTCCCGGGAGATTTCATCAAGGGATGTAAAAGCACGATCAACCAAATTTAATTCAAGTGCTTGTTTTGCTTGATCAGGGTTACGACTGATACTAATCACTTCCACGCAGGCATTACGTTTTTTTAAACCTGCAGCAAAACTGCCACCAATCAAACCAATGCCAACCACAACCAGTTTTCTAATGATGGGTTGTGGAAGATCTTGATGACTGACTGATGATTTGATCAGAGTATCTGACATAAAAATTACAAAACCGCTTTGGGATAAGATCCGAGAAGTTTTAAGTCCGCACAACGTTTGGAAACATCTTTCATCACTTCACTAATCAGGGGATCCTGAACGTGACCGGTAAAATCAATGAAAAATACATAGGTCCAAACGCCAGTGCGTGATGGGCGAGTTTCCACACGGGTTAAATCGATATTGTGGCGATGAAAAGGTTCCAACAAATTGTGCAATGCACCTGGTTCGTTACGCATCGCAACCATAATGGAAGTTTTATCTACGCCACTGGGCGGAACCTGTTGTGAACCGATAATTAAAAAACGCGTGGAATTGTCTGGTTGATCCTCAATTTTCTCAGCGAGCATTTTTAATCCATACAATTCTGCTGCCATAGAGCCCGCAATTGCTGCTGCGTTCCACTCACCTTTTAATCGCTTCGCTGCTTCTGCATTACTGCTAACCGCCACACGCTCTGCTTTGGGATAATGCGCATCCAGCCACTTGCGACATTGTGCCAGAGATTGTGAATGCGAATAAATGCGGGAAATATGTTGTGTGTTGGTGACATCTGACACCATCAGATTGTGATGAATGCGCAATTCCACCTCACCACAAATTTTTAAATTGGATTGCATGAAATTATCAAGCGTGTGATTGACTACACCCTCTGTCGAATTTTCAACAGGCACTACACCGTAATTGACTGCACCGGCATCCACTTCACGAAAGACTTCATCTATCGCCGAAAAAGGCAGAGTCACCGCAGAATGACCAAAATGTTTGAGCGCCGCTTGTTGAGTAAAGGTTCCTTCGGGGCCAAGAAATGCAACTTTGATCGGGTTTTCCAATGCCAAACACGCCGACATAATTTCACGAAACAAACGTGCCAACTCTTCATCACTGAGCGGCCCTTTATTGCGCTCCATAGCTTTTCGCAACACTTGCGCTTCGCGTTCGGGACGATAAAACAATACCGGTGTACCTTCAGGTAAATCGGCTTTTTTAACTTCCGCTACTTGCTGCGCACAATGCGCACGCGCCGAAATCAGATCTGCAATTTTGCTATCGATCTCGTCAATTTGTTCGCGCAGTGCGAGTAGTTTTTCGGTGGTTTGATCGTTTTGCATTTGATTACATTTCAACGAGAATTTTGCATGAGCCAACCAAAGACCCCCCTCCTGGCCTTCCCCTTACAAAGGGGAGGAACTGTCCCCTCCCCTGGCAAGGGGAGGGTTAGGGGGTCAGAAATCACGTGGATCTCCAATGGATTATTCCGATGAACCTTCATCTGAATCATCAACCGCATTGTCGCCGTCATCGGCTACATCATCATCCTCGATAACTTCATCGTCAGCACTGGCTTCAGCATGAGCTAATTCGCGCTTGGCGTTTTCATCTGCGCTTTCTTCGATACGTTGCAGGCCTTGCATTTGTTCGCCATCGCGCAGTTTGATTAAACGCACTCCCTGAGTGTTACGCGACACCAATGACACTTCATCAACACGTGTACGTACCATAGTGCCCTGATCGGAAATCAACATGATTTCTTCACCATCGAATACTTGCACTGCGCCAATTAACGGCCCATTACGTTCGCTGGTTTGCATACCGATCACACCTTGCGAGCCACGACCTTTCGCCGGAAACTCATCAACCGACGTGCGCTTGCCATAACCATTTTCACTAACAGTCAGTACCTGTCCACCTTGTAATGGAATCACCATACCAACCACTCTGAACCCTTCTGCCATGCGAATACCACGCACACCACGGGATGTTCGGCTTAGCGGACGGATTTTGGATTCCTGGAAACGTGCTGCCTTACCTGAACTGGAGAATAGAATCACATCGCAGGAACCGTTGGTGATGGCTGTACCAACCAAAGTATCCCCTTCATCCAATTCAATTGCGCGCAGGCCCACTGAACGTGGACGTGAGAATTGGGTTAAGGCTGTTTTCTTCACAATACCCTTGGCTGTTGCCATAAAGATAAAGTGATCATCGTCATAAGACTTCACCGGCAATATTGACGTAATACGCTCGCCCTCTTCCAAAGGCAACAAATTCACAACCGGACGACCACGGGACTGACGACCCGCAACCGGGATCATATACACCTTCAACCAATACACCTTACCGGCACTGGTGAAGCAGAGAATCGTATCGTGTGTACTCGCGATCAAAAGATGCTCAACGAAGTCTTCATCCTTAACCGCCGTTGCTGATTTGCCCATACCGCCACGACGTTGTGCCTGATAATCGGCAAGTGGCTGCGTCTTGGCATAACCGCCATGGGAAATGGTGACAACTCTATCTTCTTCAGTGATTAAGTCTTCAGTGGTTAAATCCAGGCTGGACGCCATAATTTCTGAACGACGCTTATCACCATAATCATTAATCACTTGCTGCAACTCTTCGCGTATGACTTCCATCAAACGCAGGGCATTGCCCAGAATCTCCAGAAATTCAGCAATCTCTTTTAATTTATCTTCATATTCAGCAAGGATTTTGTCATGTTCCATTCCAGTCAAACGATGCAGGCGCAATTCCAGAATCGCTTGCGCTTGTTCAGCAGACAAGTAATAGCGACCATCGCGAATACCAAACTCTGCACCAAGATCTTCCGGGCGACACGCTGTTTCACCTGCGCGCTCAAGGAAAGGGGTCATAGTGGAAGAATCCCAACCACGAGCCATCAAACCTTCTTTCGCTTCAGCAGGAGATGCAGAATTTTTTATCAAGCTGATTACTTCATCGATGTTGGAAATGGCAACTGCCCAACCTTCCAGAATATGTCCACGCTCACGCGCTTTACGCAACAAATAAACCGTACGACGAGTGACCACTTCGCGGCGATGCTTGATAAAAGCTACCAGCATTTCTTTCAGGTTCAACAGCTTCGGCTGACCATCATCCAAAGCCACCATGTTGACACCGAAGGTGGTTTGCAGCTGGGTTTGTGCGTATAAATTATTTAACAGCACATCACCGGACTCTGTGCGTTTGACTTCAATCACCACACGTAAACCGTCTTTATCCGATTCGTCGCGCAGTTCACTGATGCCTTCGATTTTTTTCTCTTTGACCAACTCGGCAATACGTTCAATCAGACGCGCTTTGTTAACCTGATAAGGAATCTCGGTGACTATGATAGTTTCACGTCCGGTTTTTTCGTCGCGCTCAATTTCAGCGCGTGCGCGCATTACTACACGACCACGACCTGTGCGATAGGCTTCAACAATTCCGGCGCGACCATTAATAATGGCAGCTGTCGGAAAATCCGGACCCGGAATAAATTCCATCAATTCATCAATCGTGATATCAGGGTTATCCACCAATGCCAAACAACCCTTCACCACTTCGCTTAAGTTATGCGGTGGAATATTGGTTGCCATGCCCACGGCAATACCGGAGGAACCATTGATTAATAAATTGGGAATGCGGGTTGGCAATACAGCAGGAATTTGTTCCGAGCCGTCATAGTTGGGAACAAAATCAACAGTCTCTTTATCGAGATCTGCCAACAAATCATGGGCAATTTTTGCCATGCGGATTTCGGTATAACGCATTGCCGCCGCGTTATCACCGTCGATAGAACCGAAGTTACCCTGACCATCCACCAGCATGTAACGCAACGAGAAGGGTTGCGCCATACGAACAATAGTGTCGTACACAGCGTTATCACCGTGTGGGTGATATTTACCTATGACGTCACCCACGATACGGGCCGATTTTTTGTAAGGTTTGTTCCAATCGTTATTGAGTTCGCTCATCGCAAATAACACGCGACGATGCACAGGTTTCAGGCCGTCACGCACATCAGGCAAGGCGCGGCCAACAATAACGCTCATTGCGTAATCCAGATAGGATTGGCGCAATTCATCTTCAATATTTACGGGTGATATTTCTTTGGCGAATTCGACCATGGGAATATCGCATTCCTTATTGTTAGGGGACTGGAAAAAGAGGCCGCGATAGTAACACAGTCACTCTCTGGAATGTAGGTGTCTGTCCTACTTGGTGAGAGATAGATTAAGAATTAACCCGCAACAAAAAATATCAGCAATTAAACTCTTTTAATCACTGATTTTCGTTCCACCAATTCAGGGATAAACAAATGGGTTTGTCCCTGGGCTTCTGTGCTTCCCTGACTCAATTTAATTGCCAGCTCTGCAGCATAGGTTGCCATAGATTCAATAGGATAATTCATGGTAGTTAATTGTGGGCGACAGCTGCGGCTGACATAAAGGTTATCAAAACCAACCACAGATACATCTTCCGGTACTCTTATTCCCATATCCTGTAAACGATTCATTGCTCCCACTGCCATCAGATCGTTGTAAGCAATCACAGCAGTGAATTTAATACCGCGATCCAGCAGTAATTGAACGGCATCCTCGCCACCTTTGAGATTGGCTGTGGACTCCGCAATTGATTCATGAGGCAAATGCAATCCGGCTTCCTGCATGGATTTGTGAATTCCCTGAATACGAAGCTCGGGATCACTGTTTTGGTAAACACTGGTCACCACCGCTATGTCCTTGTGCCCTTTTTGAATGAGATAACGGGTAATTTCCCGTGAGCCAGCCTGATTATCCAACCACACGCAACGATGAGCCAATTTTGGAATAAAACGATTAATTAAAACCAATCCTGGAATTTTTTTTGACAACTCAATCAATGTTTTTTCATCGGAATATTCACTGTGCAGCACTATCGCATCACAGCTGTGTTCGCGTAACGATTCGATTGCTTCAAGTTCCGTTTTGGTTTCATAAAGCGAGTTGCTCATTAACAATTTGTAATTATTTTTTCGTGCTGCAATTTCAGCACCTGCAGCCAGACAGCCAAAAAATGTCATGGATAAACGGGGCGTCACAACACCCAATGTAGTACTGGTTTTACTCACCAAGGCCCGCGCATTCGAATTGGGCCTGTAGCCCAACTCCTCAATTATTTTTTTAACCCTTGCACGGCAATCATCGCCTACTTGTCCGCCACCATGCACTACGCGCGATACAGTTGCGGTAGAAACCCCCGCAACCCGTGCAACATCTTTTATTGTTACCATAAAAAATTAACCAACGAATTGATAATTGTCAGGCTGTGATTGCCAACGCTTTACCCAACATAATGCAAACAAGCTGCAAATAACAGTACCCGCTACCAGAATGTATCGCATCCAGGAGAGTGTTGAATGCTGTTGATTGCCACCAAGACTCGCATCAAACCCTATCGCGCCAAGTGTAAAACCACTCAAAATTAAAACAAGCACTGCACTCAAACTTAATATCCATCCATGTATTGAAGAATAAATTCCCGAGCAACTGATCCGGGTATGCATACGTTGATTCTGCGCAAGCTCTGAAATCATCGATGGAATCAGAATAACCATCGCACTCCAGATTGCACCACAAAGTATTGCATCCAGTACCACCCACAACCCCATGCCCGGAACAAACAGAAACCATTTTAAAATGCCACCCAATGTATTCAGCAGATAGATGATACAAAGAGTATTGAGCCGCCCATAACGGCCAACCAATTTTAAAATCAGCGGTACAGAGAGAATACTAACCGCTGCATAGGCAGTGGAAAGCGCGCCTTTTGCTACAGCACCCTGCGCAATATCACCGGCGAATACCTGATACACCAACAAATAATAATCCATAGTCACCGCATAAGCTGATCCGCCCATCTGCAAAAGCGTCAAACCAAGAATAAAAATCATGGCTTTGTTGTTTAATGTAATTTTTAAACTTTGGTAAAAAGATAAATATTCAGCTTTCACTGATGGCTGATGTGATTCCCTTATGGTTAACACAGGCAGGATTCCCAGAAATAAAAAAACAACTATCGCCAATAACCAACCTGTGCCCTCCACTCCCAATACAATCCCGGCAAAACTGAATACAGAAAGTGGATAAACCCACTGATAACACAGTGATCCCGCTTTAACAAAATAAGTGGTAAATCCCATCAGTGCTGTACGTTGTTGCACATTAGGCGAGCTTTCATAAACAAGACTGTTTAACGAGATTGAATAAACCACACTGGCCAATTGAAATAACAAACTTAAACTGCCGAAATACACCATCAATTCAGTCGCTGTGGCGGATTCAGGTGGCATCCATAAAAAACCGTAACTCAATGTTGTTATCAACGCAGCAACAAACATAAACGGCCGTCTTCGACCAAAACGCGAGTGAAATCGATCAGAAGCATGACCAAACCAGACGCCAAAACAGCTGGCGATAAAAAGAGGAACGGCCATCAATATTCCCAACAAAGCAGGATTGACACCCAGAGTCATTTGATAATGAGGTATGGCCAACACCGGAATAGCCTGGCCCAAAAAAAATACCGTGAAATAACCGGCACCCAAAGAAACTTTTTGATGGAGATAAATAGCAGTGTGGTTATTTTGCATGTATCAAGTCCAGAGAGCCAAGACTCTCCGGACAAGAGACAATTAAATATCCAGAGAAATGGCGTCAGCGCGAATATTTTTATACTGTGCCCTGATTTTAATCTTGCTTAAATCAGAACCCAATTGCAACAAACTTGTTGCCGTACCGTTTTCAGTCAACACTTTGGCCGGTGACAATAAACTTGCATCGCCTTCGACACCAAACTGAACTTCACCCAGATTAATACGGGAATGATTACCTGCTGCATCAACCAGAGTTGCGCGCACAAAAATAACATCATTACGATCAGCCTGTGGTGGAATAGATGACTTATCCAAAGCCAATTGCAAGGCAACAGGTTCACCCGGCGTCACTATTCTGTGCTCAGCGACTTTTTTACCCTTTGCATAAGCCACTGCTTTAATTTCTCCGGCAACAAATTTGGGGAAGGTAAAAAATTTCGGGGGATAGCGTAAATATTTCGCTTCCGTTTCCGATGCCAATGCCTCACCCAATTGTTCGCCATTTAGGTAAATTTCTATTTTTTCTGCATTGCTAAATACCGGAACAGTCAACGACGAATCTTTTTGCCAATAGGTCGCAAGGTGCACCATGTAACCGCCTGCCAAAGGCCCCGCAAAATCATTGGCATCACGTTGACTTTGAAAAAAGTAATAACTGAATTTCGGCAAACGATCGATACTCATAATTCCCGAAGCTTCAAGATCATCTGCATAACCGCGATTGTAATCAAACATCACCCAATAACCATCGCCAAATGCCGGCGTATTAAAATTGTCATTGTGCGCCTCAACGAGATTACGCGCTTGTTGTTGTAAACGGATTTCACCATCCGTTAATAATTGTCGGCTGGAACGTTCGGCCTGCAATAAATTTTGCCATTTATCCTGATTCAGGCCCGCGTTCATTGCATAGTATTCCCAATCACCATATTCGGAAACCATGTAAGGTTTTTCCGGAGTTTTATAGTGTTCGATTCTGTGCTGGCGTGCTTGCAAATAAATATCGTATCCATATTCCTGCCAACCGGCGGAATACACATTTTCTCCGGGATATTCTTCGTGTACTGCCTGAGTGAAACGATCAATCAGAGATTCCTTCATCCAGGACTCATTCAATGAACATTCCCAAGCTAACACAGAAGGATGATTGCGATCACGGCGAATCATATCGCGACAGGTTTGTACCACTTGATTTTGAAATTCAGGATCTTCACTGACATATTGCCAACCTAAAATAGAATCCAGCAAAACCAATCCCAATTCATCAGCGGCGTCCATGAACGCAGTGGCATGCGGATAATGAGAAAGACGAATATAATCAAACCCTGCCGCTTTTATTTTTTCTGCATCGCGATATTGGGCTGCATCTGACAGGGCATAACCCACATAAGGATATTCCTGATGACGATTCACACCACGCAAAAACGTTTTTTTACCATTGATATACAACTGATTGTGTTGGAATTTAAATTCACGAATACCAATCCGGGTAACTTTTTTATCAATTACCACACCTGCATCCATTACCAGCGTTTCAAGTTTGTATAGATGCGGTGTTGAAGGTGACCATAATTTGGGTTGTTTGACAATCAGGGTTTGGGTATTTTCAATTTCATCTGAATTTCCTGACACCGACTGTTTAACAGAGGTAACTAACTCATCGCCAAAATAAAGATTTTGTTTGATTTCCAGCAAATTATTATTTGCAGAAACCAAATGTGTTTTCACCTGCACAAAAGATTCTGTCTCGGCTACTTTTGGATAGGTAACAAAAACGCCACCCGAAGCTGTTTTATTGGCAGCCACTGCATCAGTGATGTGTGTGGTATTTTCAAGACGCAACCAAACATTGCGGTAAATACCTCCATAGGTATTAAAATCCAACAACTTGAGTGGTTTGGGTCCCGTGATAGCATTATCACGATTATCCAATTTTACATAAAGCCAGTTTTCACCAACCAGATTCGCAGGCAATTCAACAGAAAAAGGTAAATATCCGCCAAGATGCGATCCCAACTTTTTATCGTTTAACCAAACTTCTGCCGTATTCATAGCCGCTTCGAAATCGACATAAATTTTTTTCTGATTCCAGCTTTTATCTGCTGTAATTTTTTTACGATACCAGGCAAAACCCTGCCATTGATTATTCACAACTTTTGGCTCAATGCGAGTTGTATGAGGCAAGTCAACTGGCATCCACAGAGTTTCATTTTTTATTGCAGCCCAACTTCTATCGATATCACTGTTAATAAACTGCCAATCACTGTTAAACAACACCGGTGCCACATATTGATTGCTTGCGCTGGATTCAGACAGCTTGTCCTGACACCCACCGATAAAAAATACAGATCCCAGCACAATCAATAACCAGTATTTCTCAACAACATATTTTATTGTTAACATCTTTTTTACCTGAATTATCTTGTTCATCAAGGCGCATCAAGCGCCCATCATTCATTAAGGAGCATTGTTATAGAGTGTTTGCGCATCCTGAAAAAACATAATGGCTTCAAGCGCGTCATTTCCAGCAGGAGGATAAAAAAAGCTGGCATTTTCCCAATGAGAGCCCTGCCCCCAAAGTGTTGAACAGGAAGTGCTGACCCATGCGGGCTCCCAATAAATAATTCCCATACCACCGGCGCTGATAACTTGTGAAGCCAATTGCATCAGGTAATCGTATTGGCCTTTTGGCGTAGCACCGTATCCTGCAACCAAACTATCGGATCCCAATACATTGGCTGCCTGATCGTAACCTTCCAGTGTCCAGGGGTAGGCCGTTTCAACAATCATCACATCTTTGTTGTAAGTTGTTTTTAATTCGGCAATTGCATCGCCGATATTGGTTAAATCGTAAATTGACCACTTGGGATAATAACTCAAGCCGATTACATCAAACCCGGAAACGCCTGCAGCAGTTGCCTGCCTGAACCACACAAGCGCATTTTCAGGTTGTGCTATGTGCAACAATATTTTCACTTGTGTGGATTGTTGCTGATTAAAATCAGTAACCGCTTTGATGCCCTTATTCAATAAAGCCGCATTGCGTTGCCAATTAATTGTTTTGGTATTCATGGATGCTTCCAATTGCATAATTTCGCTGTTGGTTTCATTTCCAATTTGCACAAACTCAGGTAAAAGATTTTTACTGTTCAGTTCCAAAAGCGTGCTATAGGTGTAGTCGTACATTGCTTGCGCAAGCGCAGGAGTATCCGCATGCAAAGATTCCCATGCAGCGGGAATAAATTGTTTTTCAGGATCAGCCCAGGTATCGGAATAATGGAAATCCAACAACACTTTCATGCCTGCATCTTTTGCACGCTGAATTGTTTTGATGACATCGTGAATATTGCTGTACCGGGTCCAATTGGGATTATGCCAAAGGCGAACTCTCACCAAATTGGTGTTGGCATTGGCAAACAAGACAAAGGGATCATAAGCAGTGCCCTTGAATCGATATTCAGCACCACAATCCTGCATTTCATTGACATAAGACAAATCTGCTCCCGCAAAAAATTGAGCAGCTTTAGGCATCACCATTCTGGAACTGGCTGCTGAACTTGCCGCACTACTTTTTACACCGGAGTCGTTTGCGGAGTGTCCAGCACAGGCAGAGAGAAACACAACCAATAGAAAAACTATCAGCGTTTTAAATAAAGTCATAATTACCACCAAAAAAATGGACAAAAAAGCGAGCACATCCTGTGCTCAAAGTTCCACTACATTTCCAGTTAATTACAACTTCCAGTTCACGCCCAGGGAGTAGCGAGTACCAAACTCTTCGTACTTGTTGATATGGTTCGGATTGTTAGATTCCAAACCATAAGTTCTGTAAGGTTCATCCGTCAGGTTTTGTACCTGGAAATAAACCTTGTAATGCTCATTGAATTCATAAGACAAACTCAAATCCCAATAACCTTCATCATCGTTCACACCTTCTTCACCCATCACCAAATTGATGTCACGTTGGAAAGCACTGCGATAACTATAAGATGTACGCGCTTCAAAACCGTTGATGTAATACCAGAGAGTGAAGTTGGCAACGTCTTCTGACAAACCGGTCAAAGGTGCTTTGTAAGAACTGTGCAGCGGTACAAATTGTTCTACGTTGGATTCATTGTGTGAATAGTTGGTGTAAATACCCAAACCATTAAAGGGTGCCGGCAGGAAATCAAACGATTGTTGCCACAACAATTCATAACCACGAATGTAACCACCACTGCCATTGATCGGGCGTGACACTAAATAATCCGTACCATTAACTGTGATGGTTTCAGCATCCGCTGCGCGGGCGATAAAACTTTCCAGATCTTTATAGAAGAAGTTAACAGCTGCTTGTGAACCTTCCGAGTAATACCATTCGAAAGCCAAATCTGCCTGATCAGCACGGAAAGGATCCAGTTTCGGATTACCGGAGGTAGATTCACCCGGGTTTGAACCGTACAGATCCTGATTCAGGTTATAGCTTGGGCTCATCATATTGACCGGTGCACGTGCCATGGTTTTACCCAGTGCAAGACGAATCAACTTATCTTCAGCGATCCCCAGTGTCCAGTTAGTGCTCGGCAGTACATCATCGTAATCATGATCAACTGACACAGCATCAACGACTTGCTGTGGTTCCCATACACCAGGGGTCACTTCTACCCAAACATCTTCACCTTGTTGATAACCACTGGATGTGGTTTCAGTAGTGACATTACGTACACCAATATTACCGGTCAAAGGCATGCTGCCAATTTCGGTAGCAAAATCAAATTGGATATATTGGGCAAAAATATCTTCACTGACATCCCAACTGGCAATTAAATCATCTGCATCACCGGGATTCGGATTTTGCAGAGAACCGAAGTAGTAATTGATGAGTTCACCTTGATCCAGACTCAAATAATCAGGCAAATCACTCCAATAACTGTCACTTTTGGCATCAATCACAGCGCTCGAAGGAATAGGATTGGCCGCATTCTGGGTAGCACTTTGTGTCCAAATCTGGCTATGTTCAAATTTTTCACGACCGGATGCAGCCAGACCAAATTTCACTGACTGCAAAAAGCCATTTTCGAGATCACGCTGGAAATCCAACTTGAATGATGAGAGTTCATCGCCGCCTTCTGCATCAGGCTGTACTTGAAGGTCGCCAATAGAGATGTCGGACAAATCAGTAAGATCCGCGTTCAACAGCTCAAATGTCATACGCCCATCAGAAGTAGAGCCGAATCTGGCCCAGCCCGGAGTACCAACAACCGTGCGAACAGTAGACCAACGTTTGTCGCGACTGGTTTCGGAAATTCCTGCATCTGCCGCGATAGTCCAGAGATCCATATTCCATTTCACATTCAAACCGTGACTGGTCAACTCGTCATCCTGAACATATTCTTCGTTGAGGTTACGCAATGAACTCAATTCGACAGTGCCTGCCAACAAATCCAGGGCCGCCGTATTACCGCTGTATACATTGTTGTCGTAGGCTGTGGGAGCAGTTTTGTCTATAACCAAACCACCGCCCCACTCACGGATTCCAAAGTCAAAACCACGTTGGCTTTCGGAAATATCAAATGCAGACCAAAATCCGTCATAGGAAACTTCAAGATTCTCATTAGGTTTCCACTGGATAGCTGTCATCACACCTTTACGTTCATCTTCACCGCCACGCACCAGGGCAGAACCGCCCCAAGGTGCAAGAACCGGCGCATTCAGATCGTTACTCCAGATAGGATTGTGCCAGGTATCACCGTAATTCCAGAGCTCTGCTCTTTGAGTGGCAATTGGCTCTGAACGACCTGAGTAACCTATGGCAACACCAAGGGTATTATCCAAATATTGGTCGATATAAGAAATACTGATGCGCTGCCCCATACCATCGTTGGCTGCATCATCTATATCCTTACCCAAATCAAAGGTGGAGACGCGCAGGTCAACAACTACTTTGGTGCTGTCGTAATCCAATGGCTTGATGGTATTCAGGTTTACGCTACCGGACACACCACCTTCAAGGATTGAAGCCTGTGGAGTTTTGTAGACTTGTGCAGCATTGATTAACTCTGACGGGAACTGGTCATAACGAATGTTACGAGTCTCTTCAAGAATGGCAACTTCACGGCCATTAAGAGTAGTAAAGCCCAACATCCCACCCATACCACGAATAGAAATCTGGCTACCATTACCGCGGTCGCGGTCTTGTGCCAAACCTGGTAAACGCTTCAATGAATCACTGATAGATACATCTGGCAATTGGCCTATATCTTCTGCCGAAATTGCTTCCACTATGGTTGTTGAATTGCGCTTGACCTCCATTGCGGTCTGCAAGCTTTTCAG
>CAMLML010000026.1 GCA_946481095.1 uncultured Cellvibrio sp. | reverse complement strand
CTGCGGTGAGTTCGTCTTCCCGTTCAAGCTCTATCTCCAGTTCTTCACGCTCAAGCTCAATCTCAAGTTCTTCTCGCTCAAGCTCGATTTCAAGTTCAAGCCGTTCGAGTTCGATTTCCAGCTCAAGTCGCTCCAGCTCGATTTCAAGTAGCTCGCGTTCAAGCTCGATTTCCAGCTCATCGCGTTCGAGCTCGATTTCAAGTTCAAGCCGATCAAGTTCGATTTCAAGCTCGATTTCCAGCTCAAGCCGCTCAAGCTCAAGCTCTTCCAGTTCAGTTATTTCCGGCAGCGGTGTATTCCGTGTAAATGCCCAGGGTAATCTGACAAAAGATAATCAATTGGTTCCAGCACGTTGTGGTAACTGGTTTGGTCTGGAAGGTCGTCATGAGCCATCCAATGATGCTACCAACCCAAGCGGTGCACCAATGGAGTTGTACGTTGGTAACATGTGGTGGGTGAATGGCAGTGCTGGTTCAGGACGCACCATTCAACAAACCATGACTGAGTTGAAGAACGCTGGTATCACTATGTTGCGTTTACCAATTGTTCCACAAACTCTGGATGCGACTGATCCACAAGGTCTGAATCCTAACCTGAAAAATCACCAGTCTGTACGTCAAACCAACTCACGTCAGGCTCTTGAAGATTTTATCAAGTTAGCTGATCAAAACGACATCCAAATCTTCATCGATATCCACTCATGTTCCAACTATGTAGGCTGGCGTGCAGGTCGTATCGATGCTCGTCCACCTTATGTCGATAAAGATCGTGTTGGCTACGATTTCCGTCGTGAAGATTATTCTTGTGCGAGTACCGGAAACCCAAGTAGTGTGACCAAGATCCATGCGTATGACAAAACCAAGTGGTTAGCAACAATCAGAGAAGTCGCAGGCCTGTCCTCCAAGTTGGGTGTTGATAACCTGATCGGTATCGACATTTTCAACGAGCCATGGGATTACACATGGGCTGAGTGGAAGTCTCTTTCCGAAGAAGCTTATCAGGCAATTGATTCTGTTAACCCGAACATGATTGTGATTGTTGAAGGTATCTCTGGTACTGCAAATAATCAGGATGGTACGCCTGAGACAAAAGTTCAGGTACCTCACGGAAGTGAAGATACTAACCCGAACTGGGGTGAGAACTTGTTTGAAGCAGGTGCAAACCCAATCAACATTCCAAAAGAACGTTTACTCTTCTCTCCACACACTTATGGTCCATCTGTATTCGTACAGAAACAATTTATGGATCCAGCTCAAACCGAGTGTGCCGGTCTTGAAGGTGACGAAGCTGCTCTGTACGACTGCCGCGTAGTAATCAATCCAACGCTGTTGGAACAAGGTTGGGAAGAGCACTTTGGTTATTTACGTCAATTGGGTTACGGTATTTTGATTGGTGAATTCGGTGGAAATATGGATTGGCCAGCCAAAACCAGCCAGGCTGATCGTACTGCCTGGAGCCATATCACGACTAACGTAGATCAACAATGGCAACAAGCTGCTGCTGCTTACTTCAAGAAGAAGGGCATTAACGCTTGCTACTGGTCATTGAACCCTGAGTCTGCCGATACCTTCGGTTTGTACCTGACTCCATGGGACCCAGTAAGCGCCAATGACGCCTGGGGGCAATGGACCGGGTTTGATTCACGCAAGATCCAATTGTTGAATACTCTTTGGGGTAATTAATATCTGGAAATAAACCGGAATTTATTCCGGGTGTTTTGAAAAACTCCGCCTGCAAAGGTGGAGTTTTTTTTCGCCCGGAAATCCAGCAAAACAAAAAATTGAAACATAAAAAAACCGGGGTTTTGCCCCGGTCTTTTTTTGCAGAATTTTAAAACCTATTCGTGGTTGATAACCATCACATCTGTATCAACAGCGGCAATCAAACGCTCTGCCGTATTACCGCGACGGGTTTTGGTCATACCGTTTTGTCCCAGGGTTCCCATCACAATCAAATCTGCATTTATTTTTTCAGCCAGAGCTGAAACTACTTCTGATGTATAGCCATTTTCAACGTGAATTTTGTCATTGGCTATACCGGTTTGATTAACCAATTTACCTCGGTCAGGGTAGCTCATGGAATCCAGATAACCATTAATAACGTGCAGTTCGGCACCATAAACATTGGCAAAATGTTTGGCTTGTTCGATGATTTTTTTATTTAATGCAATTTGCACATCTCGTTGTGCCTGGAAATTCACTGCAGCCAAAATCACTTTTCGTTGTGCATTGGCACCAGGACGAATCAGTACCACAGGGCAGGAAGCGGTTTTTAACAATTCCCATTTGGATTCAGTAAAGCTGAAACGACCCGGGTTGGTTTTGGCATGTACGGGTAAATAAATCAAATCGGCACTCAGGCGTTTTGCAGACTCGACAATTGATTTTTGCCATTCGCCAGACCAGGAAACTTCCAGAGTGTAATTAATGCCGGCATTGGCCAGTGGGCTTTTGATATTTTTTTCAAACCAGGTTAAATCGCGAAATAATCTGTCATTGCTGGAGCGGGTATCAACGGCATCTCCGTCTACGGCCACGAACGCATGCACATGGGGTTTGGTGCTGTGCAGTGCAGACGTAATGATTGCACGCTCAAGCGCTATGTGGGTTTCATCGTTAGGGTCTACCACAACGAAGAGTTTTGTGGGTTTTGACATAATGCCTCCTGAAATACCGGGGTGTTTAATGTTATTTGGTTAGGTTAAAAAACGCGGCTAGCATAGCAATCCGTCCAGTTGATTGACAGTTGATTTCATTCGTTGTCATCCAATACCGGATTCCATCCTCCCAGATCTTTCCATCGATTCACAATGACACAAAACAAGTCCGCTGTTTTTTCCGCATCATAGGCAGCAGAGTGGGCATCGCTGTTACTGAACTCCAGCCCTGCCGCACGACAGGCTTTTGCCAATACCGTTTGGCCAAAAGCAAGCCCGGCCAGGGTAGCGGTATCGAATACACTGAAGGGATGAAACGGATTTCGTTTGATATCACAACGCTCTACAGCAGCGTTTAAAAAGCTCAGATCAAAATGTGCGTTGTGTCCGACAACCAATGCTCGTGTACAACCATTTTCCTTGACCGCCCGGCGCACGGCTTGCAGCAAATCGGGTAATGCAATTAATTCAGGCTCCGCCATGCGCTCGGGATCATCCAGATCAATTCCTGTGAAATCCAATGCAGCTTGCTCAATATTGGAACCTTCAAAGGGTTCAATATGAAATGAAAAGGTTTGATGACGATGAAGCTGGCCTTGATCATCCATGCGCAAGGTGACTGCAGCAATTTCCAGCAAAGCATCGGTTTGCGCATTAAAGCCGCCACTCTCAACATCGATAATAACGGGCAAATAGCCCCGGAAACGTTGGGCGAGAGGGGAGTTGGGGTCTTTGGATTGCTCGGGTGGATTCACACTGGTGCCTTAATTTGATGTCACGCTAATTGCCACTGCAGGGTTTCGCCAGCCCGCAAGGGTACTAGCTGTGCATCTGCAAAAGCCAGCGATTCCGGTGCTTGCCAGGAATTTTTTATCAGGGTGACTTGCGCTCGATTACGCGGCAAACCATAAAAATCTGCACCAAAATGGCTGGCGAAACCTTCGAGCTTATCCAGCGCATTGGCAGACTCAAAGGCTTCGGCATAGAGCTCAAGCGCAGCGTAAGCGGTGTAACTTCCTGCACAACCACAAGCTGCTTCTTTTTTGTCTTTGGTATGTGGTGCGGAATCTGTTCCCAAAAAGAATTTTGGATTACCGCTGGTCGCCGCTTTGATCAAGGCTTGCTGATGGGTATTACGTTTTAAAATCGGTAAGCAGTAATAGTGAGGGCGAATGCCGCCCGCCAACATATGATTGCGATTGTAGAGCAAGTGATGTGCAGTAATGGTAGCAGCAATATTGGTTGGTGCTTCAGCAACAAATTCAGCAGCTTCTTGGGTCGTGATATGTT
The DNA here is from genome assembly GCA_946481095.1 of uncultured Cellvibrio sp. The sequence goes on along the minus strand of CAMLML010000026.1, from coordinate 51,461 downwards.
CCAGCACCATTTTCAGTGCTGGAAATTTCTGAACAAGGGTGCGCAGGCTGCGATCAATAAAGGTTTTTTCACGGTCAAAAATATCAATTGATGAATCTGTGACCTCGCCATGCAATAAAAAATGCATACCTTCTTTTTGCATGGCTTCCAATACCGGATAAATGTTTTCCAGATGAGTAACACCTGAATCGGAGTTGGTTGTAGCACCAGCAGGGTAAAGTTTACAGGCTACAATTCCAGCCGCTTTTGCTTTGGCGATTTCAGCAGGATCGGTTTTGTCCGTGAGGTAGAGCACCATCAAGGGTTCAAATTGACTGTTTGCAGGTCGTGCCGCCAAAATTCGCTGTTTATAAGCCAGTGCCTGTTCGGTATTCATTACGGGTGGTACCAGATTGGGCATCACTATAGCCCGTGCAAATTGCTGTGAAGCGTCAGCTACAGTACGTGTCAGGGCGGCGCCATCACGCAAATGAATATGCCAGTCATCGGGGCGGGTAATAGTGATTTGTTGCGGCATGAGTGTTTCTCAAACATCAGGAATGGATTCAAGGATGTGCATGCTAACAAAGATGAACTTCAAATAGAAAACACTATCTTGTCTATACTGGGTTCAAGTCTTTATTTCATTAGAGTTTTTATCTTGTCAAAACTGATCTTGTTCTGTTTGTTTTTATTGGCTCAGGTCGCTTGGTCGCAGGTGTTTTCAACCTCTGTGACTGAATCTCGCTGGGATGTGGAATCCAGTGCTTTTGGATGCAAGCTGTCACACAAGATTGACGGTTTTGGTATTTGGTCGATCAGCCGTAAAGCATCACAGCCTGAAGTGGCGATTTTGGCGATGGATAAAAACCTGACAGCAAAAAAGAATATTCATCTGCCTGCAACCCGCTACAAAATCATTACTGCGCCACCTGCCTGGAAACCGCAGCAAACACCTGAAACTATTGGCGAATTAAATCTCGCCAAGGTGGATGCAGATGTTGTTTTTCCTTCATCCATTTTGCCCACTGTTATACAAACCCTGGAAAAATCCACAGCAGTGATGTTGGTCTCGCAAAATACAAAACCCTTGCGTGTGCAAATACAACCTTACCAATTCAAAGACACTTACAAACAATACAAATCCTGCATCGCGGGTTTGATCACCTACAGTTTTGAACAAATCACCCGCAACACGCTTTATTATCAGCCGGATGAAAAAGAATTATCGGCAAATAACAAAATGATTCTCGATAAAATTGTGCGCTATATGAAAGCCGATCCTGCCAGAGTATTGGGAGTATTGATTGACGGTCACAGCGATGCACAAGCCGATGCTGTAACAGCAGAAAGCTTTGCCAAAAATCAGGCGGATTGGGTAGCGGCCTATCTAAAAGAAAAAGGTGTTGCCGAAGATAAATTGGTGGTGCGTTCACATGCTGATAAATATCCGGTAGCCAACAATATTTTATTAAAAGACAGAGCTAAAAATCGCCGCGTGACCGTGCGTTTGGAAGATGAAACTATTCGTCAAAAAAATGCGGAAAAAATTGCTGAGTTAAAAAAACAAGCGGAAGAAAAAGCCTTGGCTCAATCATCCTCTTCCTCTGTTTCATCAATTGCGCCACCTCCTGATTTCGGTGATAAATTACCGATTGAGCTGGAGCTGGAAAAAATGGTAGAAGAGCAGGATTTGGAAAAGCCTTCGCCGAGTGAAATGCCCTCACCCTAGCCCTCTCCCGGAGGGAGAGGGGATTAGCTCCTCCCTTTAACAAAGGGAGGCTGGGAGGGATTTAAGATGGTCAGTTTTCTGAGATTTTAAATCCCCCCTAACCCCCCTTTTTCAAAGTGGGAAACAACTCCCTCTCCCTCTGGGAGAGGGCCGGGGTGAGGGTAGCTCCAATGTTTAACAATAACCACCAAGGATTTTCAATTTCATGTCGTCTTACCCACAAGAATTCATCTCAACTGGGAAACTGAATGGATGAGTCGGAATTAATTCGTCGCGCGCAAGCGGGGAATGCGGATGCATTCGAGTCTCTTCTGGAGACCCGCTACGACACGCTTTATCGTTTTGCATTCAAGTGGTGTGGTAACAAAGCAGATGCAGAAGACATCGCACAACAAGCTTGTATCAAACTGGCGCGTTCAATTTCACAATTTCGATTCGAATCACAATTCAGCTCATGGCTGTATCGGTTGGTGATCAACTGTGCAAAGGATTGGCAAAAAAGCCAGTCACGACATGAATCAACACAAACAGGGTTTGTCGAAGATATTGACGAGAGTGCTGAAGAAAATTTATCCCCTGTTGAAAACAAGGCAGAAAATATTATTTATCTGCAACAGGTATTGGGTTTGTTAGGCAATATGGCAGAAGGTTTCAAGGAAACCGCCTTGCTCGTTCATGCCGAGGGTTTAAGTCATGCAGAAGCTGCTGATATTCTCGGTGTTAAAGAATCCACAATCTCCTGGCGATTGCATGAAATGCGCAAACAATTGCAGACATTTTATTCGCCAATTTCTCACGAGGGTTGATCATGAAAGATGATGATCAAAAACCGGATCTAATAATAGACGCACTAAAACAACCAGCACCTGCTGCTGATTCCAGTGCAAGAAAGCGTGCTATTGCTCTGGCTATGGCAGAGTTTGATCTTGCAAAAAATCAGTCTGCCCACACAGAAAATATCCAAACCGAAAAAAAATCATTTTCTTTCCAAGGATTTTTGGCATGGCTTCGTCTTATTGGCACTAACCCACAAAGTGCCCACAGGAGCGATACCATGAAAATATCATCACGTAAATTCTTTATCGGCAGTTTAACCACTGCCAGCGTTGCCGTTATTGGTTTGGTGATTTTGCAAAAACCCGATAGCCCATTAATGAATATGAATTCTGAACCTTTGGTTGTGAATGAAATTCCTGCAGAACCAAAAAACCAGCCAGTGCCTGTCATTATTGGGGATACACAAGATGAAGAGGTCGTTGTTGCAGGTGTTGAACAGGCATTAAAAAATGCTGATGATGTCAAACGTGAAGCATCACAATTGGCAACAGCTAAAGAAGAATTAAAAAAGCAATCTTCTGCAAAAGATAAAACAATGGTTAATGTAATTGTATCCGAGGATGCAGAGCAGCTACCCAAAGCTTCTCTTGCTGAATCTTTACAACAAGTGGAAGGTGTAACAATAGTTGAAAGAAGAAATGAACCAGAATTCGCAGGCAGAAGGCAAGTCGAAGCAGAAGAAGTTGAGGAAATTGTTTTAACTGGTGCAATTGCGGCCAAACCTGTCATGGCTGCACCCGCACCCATGGCTGATAAGTTAGCGAGCAGTGTCGTGCTCGGTGATACACAGCAATCACAGCCACAAGAATTCCGCGATAGATTTAAAGAGTTTAAAGATAATTCGGTAAAAGCCGTTGCTGAAGAACCTGTCTCCACTTTTTCTATTGATGTCGATACGGCTTCCTACAGCTTTGTGCGTCGTATGTTGAATAATGGTCAGCTTCCTGCAAAAGATATGGTGCGTCAGGAAGAATTGATTAATTATTTTGATTATCACTATCCAATCTCCAATAGTCGCAAAACACCTTTTACTACCAGCGTTAATTTATTGGATTCACCCTGGAAAAAAGGCAACAAATTAATTCATGTGGCGATACAGGGCTATCAATTACCTGCTAAAGAAATTCCGCAAAGTAATTTGGTGTTTTTGTTGGATGTTTCAGGTTCTATGGATGAGCCGGACAAATTACCATTAGTAAAACAATCCATGAGTTTATTGCTGGATAGCTTGCGTCCCAATGATACAGTGTCAATCGTGGTGTATGCCGGAGCAGCAGGTACTGTATTGGAGCCAACCAAAGCTAAACATAAAACCAAAATTTTAGCTGCGCTGAATAATTTACAAGCCGGTGGCAGCACCGCAGGCGCAGAAGGTATTGAATTGGCTTATCAATTGGCAGAAGCGAATTTTAATCCTAAAGGCGTGAACAGAATTATTTTGGCAACTGATGGTGATTTCAATGTGGGGCAAACTGATGACAGCAGTTTGCAAGATATGGTTGAACGCAAACGCGAAAAAGGTATTTTCTTATCGGTTCTCGGATTTGGTCAAGGCAATTATCAAGATGCCATGATGCAAACACTCGCACAAAATGGAAATGGTACAGCGGCTTATATTGATACCTTGAGCGAAGCGCAAAAAGTGTTGGTGACTGAAGCAACCAGCAATTTATTTCCGATTGCGAAGGATGTAAAAATCCAGGTGGAATTTAATCCCAATACCGTCGCTGAATATCGTTTGATTGGTTATGAAACTCGCGCATTAAATCGTGAAGATTTTAACAACGATAAAATCGATGCGGGCGAAATAGGTGCGGGCCAACGTGTGACCGCGATTTATGAAATTACACCGGTGGGTGAAAAAGGTTTGCTGGAACCCAGTCGTTATAAAGCCAGCAGTACAACCAATGATACGCAGGCAAGTGAATATGCGTTTGTCCGCTTGCGCTACAAATTACCGAAAGAAGATAAATCCAACCTGGTCGAAACCCCGGTGTTGATAAAAGCCAAAGAAGCCAACGCAGCCATGCAATCGGAGGTGAAATTCAGTGTGGCGGTTGCAGGGTTTGCGCAATTACTTCGCGGTGGGCAATTTATGGAAAAATTTTCTTACGATGATGTAATCAAACTCGCACAGGAAAATAAAGGCACTGATGAATATGGATATCGCAATGAATTTATTCAGTTGGTGCGTAAGGCGAAAATTGCGAAATAGTTTTTCCCTCACTCTCTCGACAACAGCTCCATGGTTGTTCTACCTCCTGCATCCATGCAGTCGTTCCGGGGACTTTACTCCCCTTACTACAACGTGACTTAACTCCCTCTCCCTCCGGGAGAGGGCCGGGGTGAGGGTGTTTTGGTCAGCGGCTAGTCAATCTATAGGACAGGGTTTGTCAGCTTTGCATGTAACTTGATAAGTAAATCCCATCGCCAGGTTTAGTAATCCATTAGGATCCGCACAGTACACAATTCATTCTCTGTACAGAATTGTTTATTCAAACTGCCTGTGATTTAAATCTATTATGCGTTTCAAGGTTATACTTACTCAAACATTGTTAAATTGGGGCTTAATAATGAGTAAGTTAATGAGACATTCCAGATTTTTTTTACCGGTATGGATATTGTTACTGGCCAGTGTATTAATTGTATTTTCTGCCAATGCTGCGCAGGTGGTTTTGGTTTTTGACAATAGTTTGGGTGGTGCTACCAGTCTTCAGCCCCTGGCACGTTCACAAATGCTGGTGCGCAACATGAAAACAGTTAATGTAACCCAGGCAGCATTTTTAATTGATACTTACGACATAGATCAGAAGGATGAAGAACGTTTGGCTTTATACAGCAATGCGGGGCATTTGCTTGTGAATACGGGCCACAATGATTTTCTGATGAGTAAAAAAAATGTTTTTCGAATACAAGTGAATTTATTGAAAGCCGATGCATATCTCCAGCCTTATTTTGGATACAAAAAACATGTGCATATTGATTGGTTAAATGAAACCTATGATCAGCAATCGAGGACGGATTTAATTAAATTTCTTGATGAGCGCGGGTTTAAACCGGCATTCTCGGGTATCACTCGCCTGAGGGCAGCTGATGAATATGTCAATCAACTGTATCAGCAACGTAAGAAACTGAATAAATCGGTGAGTATGGATAAATTACAGAAAGCTTATGTCGAATTACTGGTAAATGACATGCAAGTACAGGACGCTTATGCCAGTTTTACTTTGGGGTACTCACCTATCCATATTTTAACCTTGCAGGAAAATGATCTTGCTGCTTATTTTATGGTTGCATTGGTTGATGAGTTGAATAACAAAGGATGGCAAATTATCCCGGCAGAAAAAGCGTTTACTGACCCTGTGGCCAATACTTATGGTTTCTTTCGATATGAAGCAAATAGTTACTGGAAATCGGTTGCTCCGTTTATACAGGATCATGTCAGTTATCCTCGATTAATAGGCAACCGCCAATCAGAAGTTGATCAGGTGTTGAGAGCTTACATTCCCGAACTTTTACAATAGTCAGGTATTTGTATGAAATTGAGAGTCCTTTTAAGTACAGTTTTGTTTTGTCTTCCCTGTATTGCAAGTGCACAACAGAAGACCAGTGTATTTAAAAATGGTTTTGACAGTGAAGCAGAAATAAAAAAATGGTCCATTATGTATGGCGCCAGCATTGTTGCAGATAATATGCGCAATGGTACAGGTGCATTGGTGATTGCAGAGGGTGAAGCTTCAATTCGCACTCAAAGCCAGTTGAGTGAACAGGGAGTGGTCGATTTCTGGATTAAAACCTCGACGCCAGCTACAGAGTACACTATTACCCTGCGTGTGGCTTCATCGCAAAATAATGACAGTGACTGGGTTCAGGTCGGTCAAATTATCGGAAAAAACGATACGGAAGAATATTATGCCAAACGTGTGTCAATTGATGACCCCGGTAAAAAATATTTACGCATAGATTTTGAAGTTGCCAATGGACAGTTATGGCTGGATGACTTCAACGTGCAGAAAATTCTTTTGGGAACTGCCTTACAAAAAAATCAGCAAAAAATTATTACGGAAGTGCTGGATAAATTGCGTGCCGATAAAGATTATCAAGTACAAGCCGATGCTCTGCGTACATTAGGTAAAAATTATGCCGCGCAAATTGATGTGCAACGTCAATATCTTGAATATGCCAATGGTATTTATTCCAGTGTGACTTTAGCTATGGCAACGTCCGAAAGAGGAAGAATGGCTAATCCTTTGGCTTATGATACCTTCAAGAAAGTTGTTGATGACGTTAATCTGGTCTCATCACCTTTACAAAAAGCGCGCATATCCTCTTTGTTGAAGCCTTTGGGTGCTATAGCAACCAATAGCTTGAATGTTATGACCCAGGGGGCCTTTTCTGCATTTGCAGAACCTTTCAAATCAATTGTGGCAACGGCGTTTGAAAGGTCCAATTTTGAAAACGCTGGCATTAATCGCGCCGCCAGAAAATTTGCTGAAAAAAATGGTTTGATTACCTACGAAAAAGCGGAAGGTTTTTTAGGCGAGATAGAAAAAGAAATTTCTGTGCTGGCTGCTTTGGATAAAGATCTTCAGGACATTCAGGGAAAGTTACATCAGTATCGCAATGATTTAAGCAAACATCTGCAGGATTCATTAATTGCCGGTGGCTTGGGTCGCGGGCAAGAAAATTACAATCGTGTTTTAAGTAAAGACGAAACTGTGCGTAATCAAGCTTTATTGGAAATTACCAATTATTTTATGATGCAAGCAGAGAGCTACCAGAATCATTCGAGTTCCAATACCGAATTTGTGCAATTTATGATGAAAGCCACGCGTAATATGGAAGAAACACAGGTTTATAAAGAAAGATTCAATCAAATAGCGTCTTCGGTAATCACCTATTACGACAAATTTGAACGCAGTGTTGCCAAGGAACAAAATCCTTTTAGTGAAGAAAAAGATAAAAAAGTTTGGGAAATTCAAGCCGCCAAAGTGCGTGGTTATTTGCAGGAATCCAAGCAGGCGTTTACTAAAGCTTATATGTGATTAATTGTTTGACTTCTACCACCTCTTTTCGGAGGTCTTTAGGATCGTAATGGTTTCTGAGGTTTTAAATCCCCCCTAACCCCCTTTTTCAAAGTGGGGAACAGTTTCTCCCCCTGGCAAGGGGGAGGTTAGGTGGGGGTCATTTTTAAAAAGGTTTTTAAACATGCCAATGAATTGGAATCAATTATTGTGTGCAGAACGTTTGGGAAATCGTGTTACAAAATATGAAGAAGGGCGTTCGCCTTTTCATTCGGATCACGACAAAATTATTTTCTCCGGCGCATTTCGTCGGCTTGCACGTAAAACACAAGTGCATCCGCTGGCCACTAATGATCATATCCATAATCGTATGACACACAGTTTGGAAGTGGCCTGTGTTGGCCGCACACTGGGCATTCGTGTGGGTGAAGCGCTGCGCAATAAAAAAGATTTTCCGGTGAGTATTTTGCCCACGGATATTGGTGACATAGTGCAGTCGAGTTGTTTGGCACACGATATTGGCAATCCACCTTTTGGACATACTGGTGAAGATGCAATACGCAACTGGTTTCAAAAAGAAGGTGCAGAATTTTTGCAGCACTTATCACCGGAGCAGCAAGACGACATTCGTACTTTTGAAGGCAATGCGCAGGGCTTGCGAGTATTGACTACATCGGAGTATCACCAGTTTCACGATGGTATGCGTTTAACTTATGCAACCCTTGCCTCATCGATTAAATACCCCTGGACTTCAACGCCCACTTTATTAAAACAAAGACCCAAACAAAATAAATACGGTATTTTTCAGTCAGAACTGAATTATTTTCACGAGATAGCACAAAAAACCGGTTTGCTTGAGCGTGGTAAAAATTGGTATTGCCGTCATCCGCTGGTTTATTTGATGGAAGCAGCTGATGATTTTTGTTATGGCATTATTGATTTGGAAGATGGTCTGGAAATGGGCATTTTGCAATGGCAGGAAATTTATGAATTGTTGTTGCCTGTGATTGCCGATTCGTCACAGTTACATGATTTGGAAAAACTTCTGAAAAAAGTGAATGATGGGCGAAAACCAGCGTTGGTCAGGGGAAAGGTGATAGATGCTTTTATTGCTGCAGGTACACAAGCTTTTATTCATCATCAGGATGCTTTTTTGGCAGGAGAAGTAGAAGGTGATCTGATATCACTCTGTGATCCCAAAGTTAAAAGTGCTGTGCAAGCAGCAAAAGATCTTGCAAAACGAAAAATATTTAATCATTCGCGTCGCGTGGAATTGGAAATCGGTGCTTATGCGGTTATTGGTACATTGTTAAATACAATATGCAGTGCAGTTTATGCTTTTTTACACAATCCCCATCAGATGACGTATAAAGATAATCGTGTAATGGCGTTAATTGGTGAAAACAATTTCCATCCTTGTGTGTTTAAACGCGAAGGTAATTATCATTATCTGGCATTGATGGCAGTGATAGACCACATCAGTGGTATGACTGACAACTATGCCACCAATCTTGCCAAACAATTTAATGGTTTGGGTGAGTCGAGATATTAATATGCTCGCTTTGGTTTCCCGGCGAAAAATTATTTTTGTGTTGATATTGTGTGCAGTGCCTTTATTTTTCGTGGGTGGTGTCAGTGCGTTTGCGCCAGATGTTTACCGACGCATGTGGGATTTGGGGCATGCGGTGTTTTTTGCTTTGGTGGCAATTAACCTGGTTTGGTGGTCGATCATCAAAACGCATAAGCAATTTGCCATTGCGTTTTTGATGGCGTTTGGTATCAGTTTAATTATTGAAAAATTACAGACTTATGTTGGGCGCAACGCCAGTTGGTTTGATGTGCTGTCCAATCTCGCAGGGTTTTTATTGGGTTACAGTTTTACGCAACCTTTGAATAAAGGGATATTTTTGTTGCGATCTATCTCTATTGTCGGGCTGTCTCCTGGTATATGGGCGGTGTTAAAAAGTTTTATTCTGTTGATTGTGTTATGGCAACAATTTCCGTTGTTAGCCGGTGGTGTTTCCTGGGAGGCTTACGCTTGGGGAGGTGGTGCCAAAGTTTCCAGAATGGATACTCACCAAAATCCGCAGAGAGTTTACCGAGTTGGTTTTTCTGGCATAGCGTATCAAGCGGCTAATTTGCGAGGCTTTGTCCAGCCCTGGAGTCATCATCAGAAGTTGATTTTACAGATAGAAAATCCTTCCAGTGAAAGTTTTGAATTGACTATACGTATTTCGGATAAACAACATGAATTATCCAAACAGGAATACAGTGACAGGTTTAATCGTCGAATTGAATTGTCACCAGGGTGGAATCAGATAGAAATTCCAGTCGATGATATAAAAAATGGTCCACTGAAAAGAACCATGAATCTGGAAGATATCTATGTGTTGAAGTTATTTTTAACCGAGCCAGGAAAAGCGCGGGAAATATACTTAAACAAGATTTTTCTTGAATAAATCAGACGCTAATTTCTACACAAAGTCAGATTGCAATTCATATATCCCGGTATGTTGAGACGAATGCGATAGAATCGACATTGGTACCTGATGTCAGTTCAAGATTTCATAACACTTATCATATAATCATTGCACCTCACAGGTTTACTTATTAACCTGCTATCGACCAGTATTAGAGCTGGCGCTTTCTTCAACATGTAAAAATAATAAACCCGCACTTGTTCATTTTAATAACAATAAACCGATGGAGAACCCGAATGATAGTAAAAAAATTCTCGCGCAGTATTAAATTGCGAACAGCAAAACTTTTTATATTGTTAGCAACATTTTTATTTTCGATAAACGCATTTGCAATCAAGTGTGCTTATCAAGTGACAAACGATTGGGGCTCGGGATTTACCGGCAGTATTGTGATCACCAATGACGGCTCGACTGCTATTAGTGGTTGGAAAGTACAGTGGCAACAAAACGGTGGTTCAATTCTTACCAGTGTTTGGAATGCAGCTTACACAGGCAGTAATCCTTACACGGCAACCGATTCTGGTTGGAATGGGACTATTGCCGTTGGCAGTTCGGTGTCTTTTGGTTTTCAAGGTAATGGTGATAATTCCACCGGAACAATTCTGAGTTGCGCTTCCGGGGCAAGTGTTAGCAGTGTGGCAAGTTCAATCAGTAGTTCGAGAAGCAGTCGTTCTTCATCCAGCTCAAGAAGCGCTTCATTGAGTGTTGCGTCATCATCATCTCGATCCTCATCGAGAAGTTCTTCGTCCGGTTCAAGCATTGCTTTGTCGGCTTTGACACTTCAGGAAAACGCTACCGGATTTTGTCGTGTCGATGGCACTGTGGATAGCAACAACACAGGTTATACCGGCAGCGGTTTTGCCAATACGACCAATGCATCAGGCACACAAATAGTGTGGAATGTGAATGCCAGTAGCAATGGTACTTATTCATTGGAAATTCGTTTTGCTAATGCAGGCACAGCGGGGCGTCCCGGTACTTTATCCATTAATAATGGAGCGAACGGTACTTACAATGTGGCTTTGGCTGCAACGGGCGCATGGACAAGCTGGCAAACTGAAACTATTCCAGTGGTGTTGAGCCAGGGTGAGAATCAGTTGGTACTGACGGCTACCACCAGCGTCGGTTTGGCGAATGTGGATTACGTAAAACTGACAGGAAATGGGCTCAGTGCAAAGCAATGTGTGAGCGCCACCAATGCCACCGTATTTCTTGCGGGGGATTCTATTGTTCAGACTTATACCGATACATCCAGCAGCACAGATCAAGCGGGCTGGGGACAAATGTTGCGTGAACAGTACAATTCAAACGTCACCATTTATAACCATGCAATTGGTGGTCGTACGTCGCGTCGTTTTATAGAAGAGGGGCGGTTGGATGCAATTTGGGCCGCCGCTAAATCCGGGGATTATTTATTGGTACAGTTTGGTACCAATGATGGTCATACAACGGCTACCTACACTATCAACGGGCAAACTATTCCCTACTATTTGAATCCACAAACTGATTTTAAAACTTATTTGAAACAATACATCGATGGAGCACGTAGTAGAGGAATTACGATAGGGCTTGTGACGCCGACTCCTCGTAATTCAGCTTATTGTACTGGTGGAAACGGCACAGGTGCCTATGCACAAGCGATGAGAGAATTAGCGGCTGCAGAAGCTGTGCCTTTAATCGACTTGAATCAAAAAACCGTCAATTATTTGAAAGCAATTTGTCCTGCACCTACACCCGAAAACTTTTTCTTGTTACGTGCAGACGGAACAGTTGATGGGACACACTTTCAAGAAAATGGTGCACGAATATTGTCTCGTTTTGTTGCGGATGGTGTTGGTGAGGCGGGTATGGCATTGAATAGTTTTCGCAACTAATAATATTGTTGTGAAAATTTCTAAAAAACAATTATCAAGCGTGTAAAACAAAACTGGCAGGTACCACACCTGCCAGTTCGATACTAAAAATTAATATCGTCGTAGTCATCAAAGCCAAGTTCATCTTTTATTCGGCGACGTTCCAGACGATCTTCAAGTTTGCGACGCATTTCCAGGGTCTGGGCATTGGCTTCCTTGGCGGACAATTTGGGCGTTGCTTCATCATCCTCGGTTTCCAGACCAGAATCGCTAATCAAGTCGGCATCTTGTGAATGATCAACATCTACAGACATAAGGTTGCTCCAAAGTTGATTTAGGTAAGTTTTTTGACCCCGCGCTATTTACCATAGACACTTTAAAAAAAAAAGAAAAATCTTTTTCTTGTTTATTTCTTATTCTTTTTAGTTTGATTTGATCTATGGCTGCTAAACTTCGACCAGTGAATTTCCAAGAGGTTTATATGACTTCGGATAACAATCAACCAAATAGGGTGCTCCTGGGTTGGCGGGAATGGGTTGGTCTACCGGATTTAGGCATCACGACTATAAAAGCCAAGGTTGATACAGGGGCAAAAACCAGTGCGTTACATGCCTATTACATCACTCCGTTTGAAGATCAGGGGCATTTGTGGGTCAAATTTGGCTTACATCCCTTTCAAAAAAACAAGCTTAGTTCTGTTGATTGTGTTGCCAAAGTAAAAGACCAGCGTTTGGTGACTGACTCCGGAGGGCATAAAGAAAAGCGTTTTGTCATAGAAACGTCATTGAAAATTAATAGCTTGCTCTATCCCATTGAGATAACCCTGACCGATAGAGAGAACATGAGATTTCGCATGTTGTTAGGTAGAAACGCACTCAAGGGTAGATTTTGGGTGGACAGCCAGGCGTCATTCCTGTTGGGTGGAAATAAATCCAACCCTCCGGTTAGCGTTTTGAACAGATCAAGCCCGCACTGAGTTCAGATATGAAAATTGCTATTTTGTCTCGCAACCCGAAACTCTATTCAACAAAACGTTTGGTTGAGGCTTGTGAAAACCGTGGCCATAAAGCCAAGGTAATCGATATTTTAAAATGCTACATCGATATTGCTTCAGATAGTGGTGCCATTTGGTATGAGGGTGAAAAACTGCAATCTTTCGATGCTGTCATTCCTCGTATAGGGGCATCTGTCACCCATTATGGATTGGCGGTAATTCGACAATTTGAAATGATGGGTGTTTATTGCCTGACAGAATCGATTGCGTTGGCGAGGTCGCGCGATAAATTACGTGCGTTGCAGTTGCTTTCAAAAAAAGGTTTGGGTTTACCCAAAACCAGTGTTGCCCATAATGTTGATGATGCAAACGAATTAATAAAACTGGTGGGCGGTACACCATTGGTGGTTAAACTCAGCGAGGGCACCCAAGGGCGTGGAATAGTGTTGGCTGAAACACCCAAAGCCGCAGAAAGTGTGATCGAAGCTTTTAAAGAATTAAAAGCAGAATTTCTGGTGCAGGAATTTATTGCCGAAGCCAATGGTTGTGATCTTCGATGTTTCGTAATTGGTAATAAAGTTGTCGCCGCCATGGAGCGCAAGGCAAAAGCCGGTGAGTTTCGTTCCAATCTTCATCGTGGTGGCAGTGCAACCGCAGTGAAAATAACAGCATTGGAACGCAGCACCGCAGTGAAAGCCGCACAAGCGATGGGATTAAAAATTGCCGGTGTTGATTTGCTCAGATCCAATCGTGGCCCTTTGGTGATGGAAGTGAATTCTTCACCAGGATTGGAAGGTATTGAAAAGGCATCAGGGAAAAATATTGCGGATTTGATGGTAGAGTTTTTGGAAAAGAAAATTAATGGGTGAGATGAATTTCATAAGTCGTCATCCCTGCCTACGCAGGAATGACGTTGGGTTTATGGTGAAAATCAATTCAACGGCAATTGAATATTAAACGTAGTGCCATAGATTTCATCGGAAGTCACTGCCATATGACCGCGGTGATGATTAGTGACAATAAAATAAGAATAAGAAAGGCGTTTCTCAACCGGATAAGTATTGGCATCTGTGTTAATTGCAAAGAAAGGTTGGAAGATATCCAACTGTTCTTCTGCTGACAAGCAGCGACCATTATGGCGAACCTTGATCCAGAGTGAATCAAAAAATTCACTGATTTCAACATGAATCTCAGGTTGTGTTGAGTCATTTGTCAGAGTGGTCAATGCATAAAATGAGCTGCGCAGTAATCTGACAAATACTTGTGAAAGTTCAGCTGGAAAACAGGGAATGCTGGATATATTGGTTGAATATTGTCGTGAAATTTTAATTTTGTCGAAACTCAAGCCTTCAATATTTGAAAAGAGTTTTCGCGAAAACTCAATCGAGTTATCCATAATAGGCCGCAAATCAGCAAGCTGTTTTTCCTCGCGATGACTATGTGCCAATTCCAATAAGTTATTCACTATGGCGGAAGCTTGTTGCCGACTGTTTTCCGCTTGTTGTATTAGCGGAATAATTCTGGATTTGCTGTCATCGGGTAAATTCTGCAAATCAGGATAGGCTGCCGACAGGGATGCAGAAATTCTCTTAAGGGGAGATTCAATGTCATAAGCCATAGCAGACGCCAATTCACCCATGGCAGACATTTTGTCCCTTTCTGCCAATTTGGTTTCAGCTTTGACTTGTTTGGTGACGTCATCAATCAATATCACCAGGCCTGATTCATTTTTGTTGTGCAATGAATAAAATGTAATATCAAAACTGTATTGACCTTGTTGGCTGTGTTTTATGGTAGTGGTTTCTTTGGAATCGAAAACGGCTTTTACTTGTTCAGGTGTGAACGTAATAGCCGGGTAAACTTCCCACAAATTTTTTCCGAGCACAACATTCAACGGCCTACCGGTAATTTCTTCGGCAACACGATTCCACTGTGTAATTTCCAGTTTTTCATTTAAACCAATTAACATCAGTGGCATTGAATCCACAATATTGGTGATATAAGCTTCGCGATTTTGTAATTGTTCAGTTGTCTCCTGTAAAACGGCGGTACGTTTGGCAACGCGTTCTTCCAGTGTTGATTTCATATCGCGCAATTCACGATTGTATTTGGATAAGCGGCGTTGAGCAAAAATTAAAAATAAAATCGTAATCGATAAAATAATAATCAACACGCCACTGGAAAAGTTGGCCACATATTGCCAGCGTGTTGAGCCATCTGCATTTCGAAATACATCCAATACACTTGCCATTACAGGAAAACTGAACAACAAGGTGAAAAGGCTTGCAATAAAATAAGTAAACAATGTTTTCATGGATTTATCTTCACCAATCAATAGTCGTGTGATTCTAACGGATAACAGGTGTTAAATCGACTCATCCGTTTGCCCGAAAGCTCTGACAAAAGCATGTTGTTCAGATCCTTTTATCGGGCGATATAAAACAGCCGAACGGCCGCGCCCACTTTCGGCCATGCCTTCACCAACTTCTTCCAAAAGTTCAACATTCTGAATGCGTCGCCTGAACGATTTTTTATCCAATTCCCGACCTAAAATTTCCTCAAATGCCTGTTGTAATTGAGTGAGTGTAAAAGGTGAATTAATTGTAAAGACCGGCAATAAAGAATAACCGGTTTTTGCGCGTAATCTTTCGCGCGCAAGCTGAATCAATTCGGAATGGTCAAAGGCTAATGATAGTTTTAGTGCTGCATCCAAAGGCCACCAACGTGCATCGCGCACGCTGGCAACATATTCCGCTGTTGGTGCGAAAGGAATCAGTGCCATATAAAGCGCCGTAACCGACCAGCCGCGCGGGTCACGTTTGTTATTCCCTATGGTGCAAACTTGTTCAAGGTGAGGTGCTTTGACGCCGGTTTTTTCGGTTAATTTGCGTAGTGCTGTTGCTCCCAAATCTTTATCTTGTTTTAAATTGATAAAGCCACCCGGCAAAGCCCAGCGATCTTTATGTGGAAAATCAGCCCGTTCAATCAACAGAATATGCAACTTACCATTGATCAACGTAAATATGGCAAGATCAACTGAAACCAGAGGCACATCATAGTCATGAATGTTGTAGTGTTTCAGATATTCTTTTTCAGTTGTATACATAATCACATTCGATTCAGGTTATTAGACTTGTCAATTGGTGGCCAATGGCCAATAATAAGTGGCCGATTCACGCTGCAAACAGTGTATCAATAAAAGCCTAGTCGGTGTATGTCCATGATTAGCAGGATAGACCTGCAAAACTTCATTCCATTCGCAAGGGGCTTGCAATGAACAAATTTGATTTCACAATTTTTATCGGACGTTTTCAGCCATTTCATGCCGGGCATTTATATGTTGTCAAAGAAGGGCTCAAGCAGGCTAATCAGTTAATTTTATTGATAGGTTCTGCATGGCAACCACGCAATACACGCAATCCCTGGAGTCATCAGGAGCGTGAAGAAATGGTTCGGGCGTGTTTGACCCTCGAAGAAAATAAACGATTACTGTGCCTGCCTTTAATGGATGTACCCTACAACGATGAAATTTGGGTGCGGAATGTGCAGTCAACAGTGAATGGGTTGGTGACTGCACATCATTCGAAACCTCATCAACCAGCAAAAATTGCTTTAATTGGGCATAAAAAAGATCAATCAGGATTTTATTTAAATCTTTTTCCGCAGTGGAGCAGTATTGGTGTCGATAACTTTAAAAATATCAGTGCAACACCCTTGCGTGAAAAGTATTTTACTAATGCCTATGCAGAGGTATTGGATCAATGGCACAAAGAACACGTTTTGCCAGATGCGGTTGTTAACTGGCTAAAAAATTTCGCGCAGACCAATACTGCACACACACAAGTTTGTGAAGAAATCCAGTTTATCAGTAAGTACAAAAAGGCGTGGAGTCAGGCGCCTTATGCCCCAACATTTGTGACTGTTGATGCGGTAGTTGTGCAATCAGGTCATGTCTTGTTAGTTGAAAGAGGAGCGAACCCGGGAAAAGGATTATGGGCATTGCCTGGCGGATTTGTAGAACAGGATGAACGATTGCAGGATGCCTGCCTGCGTGAGTTGAGAGAAGAAACCAAATTAAAAGTTCCCGCACCGGTTTTGCGCGGTTCAATAAAAAAACAGGGCGTCTATGATGACCCTTTTCGTTCTGCCCGTGGCAGAACAATTACTCATGCTTTTTATATAGAACTCGAACCCAACGCTGAATTACCCAGGGTCAAAGGCTCTGACGATGCAAAAACAGCAAAATGGATACCGCTCAGCGAAATAAATCCGGAAACTATGTTCGAGGACCATTATTTTATTATTGAAGATATGTTGGGGGCTATGTGATGGATGTCGTTGAATGTTTTCGGCCAACCAATCAAAAAGAGTTGGATTTAGTCGCCGCTTCCGGATTTACAAAATGGCCGCCCAGATTACCGGAACAAGATATTTTTTATCCTGTAACGAATGAAACCTACGCCCGGGCATTAACTCAATGGAATATTACTGATTTCGGTATTGGATATGTCACAAGATTCTTTGTAAGAAAAATTTTTATGGATAGATATCCAATACAAACGGTTGGTGGTAAGGAGGCAACAGAGTGGTGGATACCAGCCAATCATCTCGATGAATTAAATCAAAACATAGTAGGCCTTATAGAGGTTGTTGCTGAATATAGAAATAATTAGGGAAATACTATGAAGTTAGAATATACATTCTTATCGTTGATCGCTTTCTGCATTGCTGCCAAAGCCGAAGAAGTCGAAGAATTAATTATTACACGTATATATTCAGCCAGTGATTCTTCACCGGTGACTTATCAGGATATTGATAAAACGCAAATGCAATCGGTGATTCAATTGCAGGAGGCGTCATTTTTTCTGCAAAAAACGCCTTCTATTATTTCTTATTCTGATGCAGGGTCTTATCAGGGTTATTCCTATTTTCGTTTGCGGGGCATTGATCAAACCCGTATCAATATGACTTTGGATGGTATTCCGTTAAATGAACCTGAAGATCAGGGGGTTTATTTTTCCAATTACCCTGGCATATTTAATTCATTGGATAATATTCAAATTCAGCGGGGTGTCGGGACGTCCCAAAATGGGACGGCGAGTTATGCGGGGACTATTCAATTACTGTCGATGGATTTGAAACAGCCAAAACGCACAGAATTGGAAGCCAGTATTGGATCTTTTGATACTTTTTCCGGTTCAGCGGAATATTTATCGGGTATAGAAAATGGCAAAAGTTTCTATGCCAATCTTTCAGCTGTTTCCAGCGATGGCTATAAATTTCATTCGGGTAATCAATCGCATTCGATTTTTTTAAGTGGGATGTCAGAAGATGTCAGCGGTGTCTGGCGAGTATTGGCTTTTAGTGGCAAACAAGAAAATGAGTTGGCTTGGGTAGGCGTTGAACTTGATTCTATTAATCGAAATCGACGTAACAATGCCAATACTGAACAAGAAAATGATCGATATGAGCAGTCTTTGATTTCAATTGCCCGAGAACAAAAAATCAATGAGGAGCTACAACTGGAAGTTCGTGGTTATTTCAATAAATTGCACGGTAGCTATGATTTCGATTTTAATAATTTTATTGGATTGCCCAGTACCAATGAATTGTATAACTATAAATTGAATGCGGATTTTTACGGTATCTATTCCAATATTCATTATAGTCAAACAAATTTCGATATTTCATCGGGTATTCATATTAATCAATATGAAAGAGCACATATAGGATCAGAAAAAAGTGCTGGCGAACTTTATGAGAATATTGGCTATAGAGACAGCCATTCAGTGTTTATAAAGTCTAACTATTATCTCGATGATCTGACGTTATTTGCCGACATCCAATATCGTTATACTGATTTTGATTACAAGGGAATGGTTGAATTCGAAAAGTTGGATTGGTCATTCGTCAATCCAAGATTAGGGCTCAGTTATCAATTGAGCGATTTCTTGTGGTATTACAGTCTGGGTAAAACTGGAAGGGAACCTACGCGTACAGATTTGTTTGCCGGAATGGATAATCTGGAATTGGATGGTGATGGCAAACCAATTTTATCTATAGTTGATCCTGAAAAAGTGATTGATCATGAATTAGGTGTGCGTTTTCAGGGTGAAAAAATTGATTTAGACGCCAATATTTTCTATATGGATTTCAAAAAAGAAATTACCCTAAGTGGTAGTTTTGGCCCTAATGGTTTGTTATTAAATCAGGATGTTGACAGCAGTGAACGAAAAGGAATTGAAACCAGTGTTGAGTGGAATTTAAATTCTGAGTTTCGTTGGAAAAATTCTGCTACTTATATCAAAGCGGAAATTAAAGATCAGCAACAATCCTTTCATCCGGTGATGACGCCTGAATGGGTGCTCTTTAGTACAATAGAATATTCAAGGGATAAGTTTACCGCAGGCTTTGAAACACGTTATCAAAGCGAATCCTGGATCAATTTATCCAATACTGAAAAAGTATCCGATTTTACTTTGTGCAATAGCTATTTCCGATATCAAATAAATGAATTGGAATGGAAGCTGACGATCAATAACCTGTTTGATAAATCCTATTTAACCTCCGGTATTATCAACGCTAGTGGTAATCCTGCTTATTTTGTTGGCGCCCCTGTTAATTACAGTCTTGCGGTAAGGGCTATTTTTGAATGAATTTATTGGATATTAATCTAATTGCGTTTTCTGTAATGGATTCTCAGGTTAGTTATTTGGAATTGATAGCTACCTTTTTTTGTTTGATATCTGTTTATTTTGCAACTAAAGAAAATATTTTAACCTGGCCTACAGGCATTCTTAACGAGTTTGGTTTTTTTTGCTTATTTTTTCAAGTTAACCTGTATGCCGGCATGTTGCTACAAATACTATTTTTTATAGTCACACTTTATGGTTGGTATTTTTGGAAGAAAATAAAAATAGAAAGCCCGGTCATTAATATCAAGCAATTACAATTGATCTGGCTGGTTATATTGATAGTGGCGGGTACTTTTATTTTTAATTTTCTGGTTTCCCATTTACACATATTGATCCCAGGCATTATTCAACAACCTGCAGTGCAGTCTGTGTTGGATTCTCTGGTTGCAGTAACCAGTATAGCGGCGACTTATCTGCTCGCAAAAAAAATACTCTTTGCCTGGGTATTATGGATTCTGGTTGACCTGATGAGTATTAGTTTATTTGTGTCACAGCAACTTTATCTGGTTGCCATTGAATACAGTATTTTTATGATTCTGGCTTTTTATGGCTATTTTCGTTGGAGAAAAGACTGTGTTCAATAAAGGATTTGTTTTTGGCAAGTTTTATCCCTTGCATAAAGGCCATTTGGCGATGATTCAATTTGCTAAAAGCCAGTGCACTGAGTTGTTTGTGTTGGTGTGTTGCAGTGATAAAGAAATTATTCCAGCCGAAATCCGCGGTAATTGGTTGCGTGAAGAATTGGCGAATGATAAATCCATTCATATAATTGAATACTCCTATGACGAATCAATCCTGCCCAATACTTCGGTCTCGGATAGCGCTGTTTCCCGTATTTGGGCATCAGAATTTGCATCACTATTACCTGATGTTGACCTGTTGGTGACGTCTGAGAATTATGGTGATTATGTGGCCGGGTTTATGAATATCCGGCATAAGATGTTTGATGCTGATCGATCACAACAAGCGATATCGGCTTCATTAATACGCGAAGATATCATTCGTTTTTGGAATTTTCTTCCAGATTCAGTTAAACGATTTTTTCAAAAGACAATTATTATTTCAGGCACTGAATCTACCGGTAAAACCACCTTGGCTAAACAGCTGGGTGATAGCTTGCCAGCGGTTTTAGTGGAAGAGGTGGCACGTGAATTAATCGTCGATTCCAATCATTTTACGGAAGACGATTTAATTAAAGTAGCCAGGGCCCATGCGGATGCAATTTTGCTTGCAAAAAAACAATTAAATCCTGTTGTGATAATTGATACCGATGTTTATATCACTCAATCCTATGCTGATTTTACTTTAGGTAAGTCGCTCGATTTACCCAATCATATTTATCAATTAAATCAACCTGATTTGCGTTTATATCTGGATGCCAGTGTCCCGCATATTCAGGACGGTGGACGATTAAGTGAATCGGATCGTAACCAATTGGATTATTATCATCGTAGAACTCTGGAAAAGTATGATCAGGATTATTGTGAAGTTGTGGGGAGCGATTGGCAAAAACGTTCTGAAATGGCAAGGGCTTGGGTGGAAAACCTGTTTCGTCCTGAATGGTTTTATTGAATAAAAATAAATTGACAAATAAGTGGCTATTAGCCACTATATATCAGGAGCAGCAAATGCTTCTGATGAATAACACTGGATAGACCGGTGTTTGGGCTTAAGTTGGAGGAAATCCATCATGCAAAATCTGATATTGAATACTGATTCTTACAAAATGTCTCACTATCTTCAGTACCCGCAAGGCGCTGAATTTGTTTCAAGCTATATTGAATCTCGCGGTGGTGTTTATCCGGAAACTGTTTTTTTTGGATTACAAATATTTTTAAAACAATATCTAAGCAAGCCAATCAGCCTTGCTGATATTGATGAAGCCGACGCTATTTGTGTTGCACACGGTGTGCCTTTTAATCGCGAAGGCTGGCTCTATATTTTGAATCAATACCAGGGTTATTTACCCTTGGAAATTGAAGCAGTTGCTGAAGGTACACAAGTGCCAACAGGAAATGTGTTAGTGCAAGTGATTAATACCGATCCGCAATGTGCGTGGGTAACCAGCTACATAGAAACCGCTTTACTGCGTGCAATTTGGTATCCCACGACAGTGGCAACGGTTTCTAAAAATTGTCAAAAAATTATTGTGCGTTATTTGCAGGAGACTGCTGACAATCTAAATGGACTACCTTTTAAATTACATGATTTTGGTGCGCGTGGTGCCAGCTCTGATGAAAGTGTTGCGATTGGCGGTCTTGCACATCTGGTTAATTTTATGGGCACCGATAGTATGTCTGCGATTGTCGCGGGGCGTCGATATTACGCAGCAGATATGGCCGGTTTTTCTATTCCCGCAGCGGAGCACAGCACGATTACTAGCTGGGGACGTGATGGTGAAACCCGAGCTTATGCCAATATGCTGAAACAATTTGCAGGGCCAAATAAATTGGTCGCAGTTGTCAGTGATTCTTACGACATCTGGAACGCAATCGATAATATTTGGGGTGGTGAATTAAAAGCAGAGGTTGAGGCGACAGGTGGAACTTTGGTGATTCGCCCTGATTCTGGCGAACCTGTTGAAGTTGTTCCTTTGGCTGTTGAAAAATTAATGGATAAATTTGGTTACAGCATCAACAGTAAAGGTTATAAATTATTACCACCCTGCGTACGTTTAATTCAGGGCGACGGCGTTTGCGCTGCTTCTATAGAAGCAATTTTAGCCGAAATGAAAAAGCGTGGGTTAAGTGCAGACAATGTTGCCTTTGGAATGGGTGGTGAGCTTTTGCAAAAAGTAAATCGCGATACACAAAAATTCGCCATGAAAGCGTCTGCAATTTGCATTAAGGGTGAATGGAGAGATGTCTACAAAGATCCCATCACTGATCAGGGTAAACGTTCTAAAAAAGGTCGATTGGCTTTAATTAAAGAAAATGGAGTATTTAAAACTGTTTTGAGAGATCAGATTGCTGCTGATGAAAATCAGTTACGAACAGTTTTCAAAAATGGGCAGTTATTGATTGATTTGACCTTTGATCAGGTAAGAGAAAGCGCTATTTAATAGTTTTTTGGGATTTCGATTACTGTTGAGCAATCAGATCGTGGATTTTTAGTATGGAATTCAGGTGACTATTCATGAGAGATAAATTAATCAGTTTTGTGAAGAAAGATGAATATATCTTTGTGGCTGAAAAATTTTTAACTGATTTTGAGGCGGATAGTTATATTAAAATTAGTGAATCGGAAGGTTTTATGCCAGCTGATATCGATATTCATGGTAATCGTCAGATAATTTCGACCATTCGTGATAATGATCGTGTTGATTTGCATTCATCAGAAATAGCTGAGTTGTTATGGGAGAGAATAGACAAAACAAGTCTTCCTTTGGTTGGTGATATGAGTGCTTGTGGTTTAACACCATACTTACGTTTTTATCGTTATAAAGGTGAGCAAAAATTCCAATTTCACAAAGATGGCAGTAAGGAATATCTGGGTAAGCGCTCTTATTACACTCTTTTAATTTATCTAAATGATTTACCAGATTCAGGTGCGACGTGTTTTCGAGCATCCAGATGGCATATCTATCCTGAAAAAGGGAAAGCGTTACTGTTTAAGCATGACATTATGCATGCGGGTTTGCCGGCATTTGATGCGACCAAATACGTGATCAGAGCTGATATGTTATTCGCTTAATGAAAAGTCTTATTGCTCTCACTCGCTCTTTGCGCCAATTTAATTCGGAATTTTTTCTGGATAGAAAGATTGAACGAATCAATCAGTTCTTTTTGCATCATAATTTAAATTCATGTGTGATCGGTATCTCCGGTGGAGTCGATTCTGCGCTTTGTTTGAAGTTGCTTGCACAGGCTGCACTCAGAAATCATTCTCCTATTAAAAAAATCATGGCGTTAATCATGCCGATACACTGCTCTGGAACATCAGGCCAAGATCAAGCAACAGCACGTGCGTTGGAATTGGTTAAGCAAACAGATTGTGATTATCAAATTCAGGATTTAACTTCCGTTGCTGATGTTTATGTAAAACTGTTTGAGCAGAATTCAAACATAAAAGCTAATCCATGGTCCATCGGTCAACTTGCCAGCATAGTGCGCACCCCTTGTTTATATTTCCATGCGGCGCTTTTGCAACAACAGGGTTATACATCAATTGTGTGTGGTACGACTAATCGGGATGAGGGTGCTTATTTGGGTTTTTATGGCAAGGCTTCGGATGCTATGGTGGATATGCAACCTGTTGCAGATTTGCATAAGTCAGAAGTCTACCAACTGGCAACGATATTGAATGTGCCTGAATCGATTTTACAATCGGCGCCTCGAGGCGATGTTTGGGACAATAAAACGGATGAAGAAATGATCGGCGCACCTTATTGGTTTGTTGAACTGTATTTGATTATGAAAGAATATCAATTGTTGAGCGATTTTATCTTAAGTAATTATTTGGACAAAAATGCTCTTGAATTGTTTCAACAATATGCTTCTGCAATTGAAAAACAACATCAAAAAAATACACATAAATATCAAGTGGGCGTGCCATCACATTTTATTGATATCTTGCCGCGTTCTGTACCCGGAGGTTGGTAAATGCATCCGTTGATTATTACAACCAAACCGGATTTATCCAAATTACCTGCTGGCTGGGAACCTGAATCTGTTCCTGCTTTATTGGATCAATCTGATTTGATTGTTCAGAATAATGTTTGGGCGAATGTTGTTGATGGCGTTTTGAGTCAGAAAGAATGTGATGATTTGATTCGTTTAATGCAATCAGCACCTGCATTGGTGGCCGTGAATTATCAGGGCAATCCAAAAAGTGAAGAAGAAAATGTGGGATCGATACGAGCCAATATATGGTCACCTGAATTGGCAGAAATGATTTGGCAAAAAATATCGTCATCTATTGATGTCATAAAAGCAAATGACATGACGTTGACTGACTGGTGGCAGGGCGATACATACCGACGGAAATGGAAACCGGTAGCGGTGTCACCATTACTGCGTTTTATGTGTTATGAAAAACGGGGAAAACATTTGCCACATTATGACGCTGGTTTTATTTATTCTGATGATAATTTGCGTGGCTTGATGTCCCTGATCGTCTATTTAACAAGCCATGATCAAGGCGGCAATAAACAGGGTGGTGAGACCCGAATGATTGATGATAAACAAACATCATCTATTTGGAATCGCAATCACAGTGATTGGACTCGTGAAGCGGTTGATTCGGAAGTGCAGTTTGCTTGTAAGCCAAAAGCGGGCAGGGCCTTATTATTTTTACACAGACGATGCCATGATGTTGCTGAATATCTGGGCACAGATCCGCGAATAATTATTCGTACCGACATTATTTTTGAAGCGATAAAATGAATCAGTTATGGAAAATCGAGCGCGACTATTTTTATGCCGATCTTTATTACCGTTTTGGTTTTGATTTTATTGAGAGATCCGGATTTTTTTATGATATGGATTTAACCAACAAAAATATTAATGAATCTTTGGATTTACTTTGTACTCCATTGGGGTTTGAAAATCGTTTGTCAGAAAAATCCTGCGTGATTTTGACTACAGGTTCATTTTGCCCGATTCATTATGGGCATATTGAAATGATGAGTACGGCAAAACAGGCATTGGAACAACAGGGATGGCAAGTATTGATGGGTTATATTTCACCGGGTCACGATGAATACATTAGCCGTAAATGTGCTGGCTAACAATGGTTAAGTGTTGGAAGGCGAATGCAATTAATACAAAACGCAATAGCTGAAAATGATTGGTTATCTATTGATCCCTGGGAAGGTGTTTTTAATCAGGTGGCCATTAATTTTACGGATGTGATTGTTCGATTACAGGCATATATTTTTCGTCATCTTGCATCGTCGATTCCTGTTTTTTATGTTTGTGGTGCAGACAACGCCCGGTTTGCACAAACCTTTAGGTTGAAAGGGAATTGTGTGGTTGTGAATCGTCCAGGGTACGAACACGAATTCGAAAAATATAAAGCATTATCGTCAGAGCGAGTTTTATTTGTACAGGGACATTCATCTATTTCTTCCAGTGGGATTCGACAGCAACAGGGTTTCTCTACATTAAAATCAGATAAATTATCTCTGGATTTGATCCGGCAGTCACATCGGCTTGAGGACAGATTGGTTGAATTGATTCAGCCTTATTATTCGAAGGTTTGTTCTCATTTATGGAATTCCTCTGAATTAATTAAAAATAGCGATAAACCCGCGATTAGTTTGGATCAGACTATTCAAGCGGATTATTCGCTTTCCATTTCACGGCTTTATGATGTAGGTGGAACGGTATTTAAACGATTTGTGTCCAGGCCGGGAACTAATGAAATTGATCTGCAATTACAATTCATTCCTGTTGGTGACTATGAGCTTTTGGATACTGATCAATTTTCAGGTAAAACAATTGAATTTATTATTCGTTTATTACAGAAACAGAACATTAAGCCCGTAAAGGTTCGAACGTTGCTGGAGCGAAATAATAATGAAATTCTTGATGCGCGGGATTTTTTTCTGGATGCCGCAGATGCCGGTTTGGTAATGCAACTACCAAATGGTGAAATTACGCGCGCTCCTTATCTATTCCCTTATGTCAATCCTGCTATTCGCTGTTCAGTAGAAGATGCTCTGCAGTTTTCTATTGATCTTTGGAAAATGAATGTTGATTATTTTAAGAACAGAGACGACACATTAAGCCAGCTAACCAGTAACAAAGCGTTATATTTATACCTGGGATTTTCGGAAAGCGCGCTACTGGCTGATATAGCCGATTGGCATTATCAAAAACTCATCGCATATTCTTCGAAGTGATAGCCCTGATTTGGATTATTGGGTTATGATTTCGGTCAATTTGATTTCTACTGTGATCGATTTATGCCTGACTCTAAAGATGATAACAATTTATTCTTTCAACAAATGAAAGATGTCAAACCCATCAAAGTGGAAGAGAAAGTCACTTTGACGACTGCGTATGAAGATAAAATTAATATCGTAACCCGTCGCAAAGCAGCCACTGCTGAGTTGGCGAAAGATAAAAACTTTTTGTCGGGCGAATATATTGAACCCGTTGAACCATTAGCCATTATTGAATTTAAACGCGATGGTGTGCAAACCGGTGTTTATCGCAATTTGCGTTTGGGGAAATATCAAATAGATGCGCGCCTGGATTTGCATCATATGACGGTTGATCAAGCGCGTCAGGCGGTATTTCAATTTATCAAGGATTGTATGACGCACGACATTCGTTGTGCGCTGATTACACACGGAAAAGGTGAGGGGCGAGATCAGCCTGCGCAATTAAAAAGTTGTATTGCTCATTGGTTGCCCCAATTTCAGGAGGTGTTGGCATTTCATTCTGCACAAAAACAACATGGCTGGGTTGGCGCTACCTATGTTCTTCTTCGAAAGAGTGCGAAGAAAAAATTGGAAACCTGGGAGTTGCATAATAAAAAGTGACAAACGACAGGTCGTTTTGCACATAAATTATTCCCATATGATTTTATCGTCAGTACTGCTAATTACAGCGAGTTCTTGATTGTCAATCATAAGTTGTATATCGCTACAAATACGCTGATATAAAACATCACCGTCAGTGATTTGATTGGCGGCAATTCCGATACAACGGTTGCGTCCGGATTTTTTGGCGGCATAAAGTGCTCGGTCGGCTATATCAATAACTTGTTCCCATGAGAGTGCCAGAGGTTGATCGCGCAGGAACGGATAACAGGCAAATCCAATCGAGCAGGTTTTTTTCAATGTGCCGCCATTGGGCAATACGAAATCATGTTTCTCTATGCTTTTGCGAATACGCTCTGACATCAAGGGTGCTTCATTCCGATCAGCGAATCGGCTAACAATTAAAAATTCTTCTCCACCCCAGCGCACCACACAATCGGACTCGCGGCAGATTTTGGTGAGCAGGTCTGATAATTGAATCAGCAATTGGTCACCAGCGTTGTGGCCGTGTACATCGTTAACCGATTTGAAATAATCCACATCGAGAATAAAAAAAGTTAAATCCAGAGAGGGTTTTTTCTCGGGGCGATTGAAAATTTTATGATTATATTCGCGTTGGACTTTTGCAATGTCCATGGGAATTAATTTTTGCAAATAACGACGGTTGTTTAATCCGGTCAGTGGGTCGGACAAGCTGATCGCTTCCAATTGCGCGTAAGCGTTTTCCAGCTCACCATTTTTAATTTGCAACTCAGCTGTGCGCTCGGCGACTTTTAATTCAAGGTCGTGACTGGTTTTTCTCTCGTCGAGTACTTTTTTGTGTTGTGTGTAAGCAAAATATAGCAACAGCGTCACAACAATTAAAAAATAGAGGCTGTAAGCCCACCAGGTTTTCCAGGGGGGCGGTAATACGATCAATGCAATGCTGCGTCCATCAGCATTCCAAATGCCATCGTTGTTGCTGGCTTTGACATGAAATTTATATTTGCCTGCGGGTAGGTTGGTGTAGAGCGCAGTGCGTTGATTGCCTACCTCGCGCCATTTGTCATCGAATCCTTCGAGCCTGTAAGCGTATTGGTTTTTTTCCGAGTCGCGGTAATTCAGCGCAGCAAAACTGAAAGAGATCATGGATTTGGTGTAATCCAGGGTTATTTGATTGGTTTGATTGATGGCTGCGGGGAGTATGTTGTCGGTGCCGCCAATAGCCACTTTCTGGGTGAAAATTCTGAAATCGGTAAATACCACCGGAGGCGCTATTTCATTAACCAGTAGCTTGGCTGTGTCAAAAATAAAAAGCCCGTTGCGGCTACCAAAAGCGATTTCGCCAGTGCGAATGGCAATTCCCGAACCGGTGGTTATGCCGCCGATCAATTCTCCATTGTGACGCGTGTAATTTTTTACCAGGTTGATATCGGGGTTAAACATGGTTATCCCGTTATTAGTACCTAACCACAAGTTGCCTGATTGGTCCGGGACAATAGCTCTTATGCCTTGATCAACAAATCCGTTTTTATGTCCATAAACAGTAAAGTTGTCTGTTTCGGGGTGATAAAGGTGTAGCCCTGCATCAGTGCCAAACCATACCCGGCCGGCAGGGTCTTCGGCGATTGAAAGTACCGAGCCATCCGCCAGCCCATTCGAGGGATTGGCGTTAGGTAAATATTGTTTGAATGTTCCTTTTTCCCTGTCCATCAGATTGAGTCCATAAGCTGTGCCTACCCAAAAACGTCCCTGGGAATCTTCAAATGAAATCCATGCCAATGCACTGGAAATAGTGGTTGGGTCTGTGTTGTCATGGGGATAAAAAGTATAGACACCGGTCTTCTTATCGAATTTGGTCAGGCCGTTGAAGTGAGTTGTTATCCAGATATTTTTCTGGCGATCCTCGTAAACACTCCACACCATTTGATCATTAAGTTTGGTACCGGTTTTCTGCCCCCGTTTGACCTGGGTTGGGTCAGAAGGTATTTCATTAAATCGATCTTTTTCCTTGTCGTATAACTGAATGCCATGCGCCCAGGAGCCGAACCGAAGTTCACCGTCTGAATCAATTACGCCATTTAATACCGAGCCTGAATCTGCACGCGAATCTTTGCCAATATTGTGTTGGTAATGTCTAAATATTTCTGTTTGGCGATCCAGATAGCTAATGCCGCCAGCGCCTATCCAAATATTTCCATTGTCGTCTTCTTCTATAGCTTCAACATTGTTATCGAGCAAGCCTTGATCGAGAAACACACCTTTTTTATAAGCGGTGATGGCTGCTGTTGATTGATCGTAGATGTTGACTCCGGAGGGATAGGTGCCAACCCATAGATCGCCGATCTTGTCTTCATAAATACTGCGCACGGAATTACTGCTAAGGTGGCCGGGTGTGCCGCCCTGGTGAGAGAAGCGAATAAAGCGATCATTGGGTTGGTCATACAGGCTTATTCCTCCAGCGTCACTTGCTGACCAAACCCGTCCTTTTTTATCAACCAGCAGTTTGCGGCAAATTTTTTCGGCAATGCTGTAGACATTATTTGGATCATGCGTGTAATGCGTAATAACTCCGGTTGCAGCATGCAAGCGGTAAATACCATTGTCACTGCCTGCCCATATATTCAGGTCATTATCTATAGCCAATCCCCAAATAGTGTTGTCTGCGGTAGATTCCGGATTGGCAGGGTTGGGTACTATCAGGGTATGTTTTTTACTGACCCAGTCCAGGTTAACCATGCCATCTGTCATGCCCAGCCAAACCTTATCCTTGACTGTTAATATTTCGTAGACAATCTTGCCTGGAAACAGGGTTTGTTGTTCGAGATTGGTTGTATCAACGATTAAAAGACCGGCAGCGGTTCCAATCAATAGTTTTCCATCGGTGGATTCCTCAAGAGAATAAACTGCATCTTTAAAAAGAGTGACGCCCTCTTTATTTCGTAGCTGATGTAATTCTTCACGGGAGCGATCATAAAGAAAAAGACCCGTGCGCGATGCGACCCAAAGATTTTTGCGGCTGTCTTCAAATAGTTCGACTATCTGGCTGGCTGATGAGGTTTGTGTTGGGTCATCAAGGTTGACTACGGGAATATTGAGAAATTCATAACCATCGTATCTCAAGAGAGCATTGCGTCCCCCCAGCCACATAAATCCTTCATGGTCCTGAGTGATGGCTTCGACTTCACCCAACGCAATATCCTGATTTTGCATGATGTTGCGGAAATGCATTTTTTTAGGGTAGAGCTCTGTATTTCCTACTGTTTCTGCATTTGTATTCAGTCCGGTACAGAAGCAGGTGAACACTAGAGTCAGGATGCCTGACCATTGCCAAAACACAGGTTTGGAAAAGATTAAAAATCGCGTCATGAGTGACTCGGATACTTGTGCAGGTTATTAATGGTTTTTATGGCAGTGCCAATTAGTTATAGCATCTGCGTGTGAAAGCGCACGTTGATGAGTTGGGAATTGCTTGACTGAAAATCGGGTTTAGATTTTTTTGTTATTCCTGTTTGGCAAAGTTCCGAGTATTGGGTATTAAAAAGCATTTCAATGAAATTTATTCTATAAGAATCAGTGCGTTGCCATTTTCATCGAGAATAAAAAATATTACATGTAAGCATTGAAATATCACATGTAATAAATTAATGTTCGCTCATGCAGAAAAAATCATCAGCACATTACCAGCGCGAATACCGAAACCGGCTGCGTGAGCAGGGGTTGGTTAAAAAAGAAGTGTGGATTCTCCCGGAGAATGCGCGCCGCCTGTCATTGTTGGAGATGGAGTTAAGGGTTTCTGCCAAACAGCGTGTTTCTGAACTGTCTTTATCAACCAAAGGAGAAGATCGAATGAGTGACATTGTTAATCGTTGGACTACGCAGAGCCTGCACGATGCTTTGGCAAAAGCGGATTTGTTTGCATCAGGTCGCGCTGAGCTTGAGTTGATTGATGGGATTGAGCCGGTGGTGCATCTGGTGATGAATGAATATGGCGATTTGCCATTATTTTTGACTGTATCTGGCGAACAAATTTTGGTTGAGGCTATGTTGTGGTCAGCATCGGATGTCAAAGATGTGGCCATATTTAATGAAACGGTATTGCGTACTCACAAATATTTTCCGCTGTCCAATATCAGTCTGGACAGAATCGATGGAGATGATTGTTATCAAATGTACGGTGCTTTGAGTTCGGCCTCCGGTATGCAGGATGTAATTTTTGAAATTGAAATCCTGGCGTCGAATGTTATTCAGGCAACCCAGGCTTACAGTGAATTTTTAATTAACTAATGGTGAGAGGTAAATTTTATGAATATCTGGGCGAAAATGATCACAGCCTTGCGTGGTGGTGTAAACGAAGCCGGTGAAGCCATTGTCGATAGTCAGGCTCTGCGCATTCTGGATCAGGAAGTACGCGATGCGGCTGAAGAATTGAAACGATCAAAAGACAGCCTTGCTGAAATTATGGCGCGTCAAAAATTGGCTGAAGAAAAATCCAGCCAGTTGCAAAAATCAATTGCCGAGCATGAGGCTTATGTTGTCAAAGCGTTGGAAAAATCGGATGAGAAATTGGCGATGGAAGTTGCTGAAAGAATAGCCGAGCTTGAAAATAGTTTGACTATGGAAAAAGAATCAGCAGCCAATTATACGCAAAGTGTTGAAAAGTTGCGCACGGCGATTAGCCTGGCAGAAAAAAACCTCAAGCGTTTGAAGCAACAAGTTGATACGATTAAGGCCACTGAACAAGTGCAAAAAGCGCAATCAGCAGTTGCGGAAAGGCATAGTGGTTCCAACTCCAAAATGAGTACGGCTATGGAATCACTTGAACGTATTAAAGAGCGTCAAGCCTTGAAAGATGCACAAATAAAAGCAGCAGGTGAAATGGCGGCAGCCACCAGTGATGATTCATTGCGATCAAAATTGGAAGCAGCCGGTATTGCAACTTCGGGTGCATCAGCCAATGCAGTGTTGGAAAGAATTAAAAAGAGCCAGCAGGCTGCGACGGATTCTGGTTCAGCCAATGGTTAATGTGATTGGTTTGATATTGCGTTGGAATTGTGTGCGTGATTATTTTCAAATGAAAAAGAAGGAAAGTAGCTTATGAGCGATTTATTGTTAATGATCTCCAGCTTTCCAACGGCAATATTCACGTTTTTTTTGGGCATTGCGATTTTATATTGGATATTTGCTTTATTTGGTTTTATTGAAATAGATGCGTTGGATGTTGATATCCCCGAGCTTGATGGGCAGATGAGCTTAAATGCCCAGGGTGAGCACACGTTTGCTGAAATGTTTTCGGGGTTGTTAATGAAACTGGGTCTCAATGGTGTGCCCCTGACCATAGTGATTAGTTTTATCGCTTTGGCGGGTTGGATGATTAGCTATTACATCAGTCTTTTTTCGGTGACATTATTTGGTCACGGTTGGATACGATATTTAACCGGCATTCCTATTTTTTTCGGATCTTTGTATCTGTCTGTGCTAATAACTGCGCAGGTCATTAAACCTTTGCGCAAGTTTTTTGCGAAAGCGGAACAACAAATTCAAAAAGTCATATTGGGCCAAACGGCGATTGTTCGCTCATCGCGAGTAGATCAGGATTTTGGTGAGGCATTTCTCGACGACGGTGGCGCAGGTCTTATTTTAAAAGTCCGATCGATGAACAATGTAGAGTTCCATCATGGTGATAAAGTGGTTTTGCTGGAGTATGACGCTAATAAAAATACCTATAATGTTATTTCCGAAAAAGAGTTTTTGGGAAAAGAAACCAACTAGTTTTTTCTAGGTACAAATTTTCATTTTCAACAGAAAAATTTCTATTGATGTTTACATTATTTCCAAGTGTGTTTAAAACTAAGGAGTTTATATGAGTCTCGATGCATTCACAGACAGTATGTTGTTTTGGGGTATTTTAATCGTATTTCTATTTTTTCTTGGACTGGCTGCGTTATTTAAAGCGTTTTATTACAAAGTTGCCCAAGGAACGGCTTTAATAGTGAATGACATGAGCTCTACCCCAAAAGTGCATTTTACAGGTGCGTTGGTGTATCCGATTATTCATAAAAAAGAATTAATGAATATTTCGTTAATTACCATGGAGGTGGATCGCCGTGGGCGAGACGGCTTGATTTGTAAAGATAATTTGCGTGCTGACATTACGGTTGCATTCTATTTGCGGGTGAATGAAACACCGCAGGATGTGTTGCGTGTAGCCAAAGCTATAGGTGCAGAGCGTGCGTCGGATATTGACTCAGTCAACCAACTGTTTGCTGCTAAATTTTCTGAAGCTTTAAAAACTGTGGGTAAACAAATTGAATTTGTTCAATTGTTTGAAAATCGTTTGGAATTTCGCGAAAAAATTATCCAGGTAATTGGCGATGATCTAAACGGCTATGTACTGGAAGACGTAGCCATCGATTATATTGAGCAAACACCCAAGTCATCTCTTGATCCCAATAATATTCTGGATGCTGAAGGTATTCGCAAGATTACCGAGTTAACTGCAGCGCAAAATATTCGTACCAATGTCTTCGAACGCGATGAAGAATTAGCGATCAAGAAAAAGAATGTCGAAACCACTGAAGCTATGTTGGCTCTCGAAAGACAACAAGCCGATGCCGAAGCGCGTCAAAAACGTGAGATAGCAACTATTCAAGCACGTGAAGAAGCAGAAACCAAAAAGGTGCAGGAAGAAGAACGTCGTAAGTACGAGCAAACGGCTATTCAAGTTGCTCAGGAATTATCGGTACAAACTGAAAATCAGAAGCGTGAAATTGAAGTGGCTGAACAAAATCGTTTGCGTGCTGTGGCAATTGAGCAAGAAAAAGTCACACGTGCACGCGAATTGGAAATAGTTGCGCGTAAGCGAGAGGTTGAGCTGCAAACCATCGAAGCAGAAAAAGCGATTGAAATACAGAAGAAGGAAATCGCCAATGTGATTCGTGAACGAATTGTGGTTGATAAAACCGTTGCCATTGAAGAAGAGCGCATTAAAGAAGTTCGCGAAGTATCAGAGGCAGATCGCGCCAAGCAAGTACAAGTGCTTTCAGCAGAAGCTGCAGCAGAAGAAGAAAAAGTTAAACAGGTGAAAGCGGCAGAAGCTGAAGAATTGGCGGCGAAGCACAAAGCCACAGAAATTATGACCATGGCACAAGCCAAACTTGAAGCCTCTGCCAAAGAAGCTGAAGCTATGAAAAAAATGGCAGAAGGTATTCAGGCAGAGCGTGCAGCACCTGGTTTGGCTGATGCAAAAGTTCAAGAGGCTAAAGCAATTGCCGTTGAAAAAGAAGGTGTTGCCGAAGCAGCTGTTATACGTGCGAAAGGCACAGCACAAGCGGATGCCGGTAAAGCAGAAGCAGAAGTCATTGCTGCTAAAGGTTCAGCAGAAGCACAAGTGATTTCCTTAAAAGGTTCTTCAGAAGCGACTGCGAAAAAAGACGTTGGTTTCGCCGGTGCGGAAGTGACCAAAGAGCAATTCAAAGCCGAGGCAGCTGGATTAACCGAGAAGTTTGAAGCTATGAATGTAATGAGCGATAAAGCTCGTGAACATGAAGAGTTCCGCATGAGTTTGGAAACTGCATTTAAGGAAACTCTTGCCAGTATTGAAGCCGGTAAAGAAATTGCGAAAGAAAATGCCGACATTTTGGCAATCGCACTGCAGAAAGCGCATATCGATATTGTAGGCGGTGAAGCGCAGTTCTTTGACAACTTTGCGAAGTCTTTATCAATTGGCAAAGCCATTGATGGCCTAGCCAGCAAGAGTGGTGTTATTCAGGCAGTATTGGATCGCTTCGTCAATAAATCCGCTGCAACTGAGAAAAAAGATAAAGCGGAAGATGCTGAGGTTGTTGGTTAAACCCCCCTCCTCACCTCCCCCCTTCGTAAGGGGAAGGGACTTTGACTCCCTTCTTAATTTTGTTGCGGAGTGAAATCTGTTCCCTCCCCTTGCTAAGGGGAGGGTTAGGGGTGGGGTGATGTCTCTCGGATCTATTTCATGAGAAGGATAAATGCATGTCGCAAACAAATAATACTGCTGCTGCGGAAAACATTGTCGATCAAGCCGTTGCTGAAGGTGGTGCTTACGAAATTATTCGCAAGCGTTTATTGGATCATGGAAATTTACTGACGCAAAAAGTTCGTGAATTGAATGATTCACGTTTGGCGGAATTTGGAAGTTCTGCCATGGCGGTGACGGCGCGTGTTCGTGTGCGTACAGAAAATAACTGTATTCCGCGCGACATAGTGCAAGTGGGTGATTATTTATTATTTGGTTACAACGTTTTTATTGGTTTGAAAAAAGAAACCAAAATTGAAGATGTTTTTTCACTGTTTATTAAAAAAGAAACGGAATCCGGTGTTGAATTGGAGTCTGTTAATCCTGCCGGAACTTTTCTTGCAGAACAAAGTTTCGTCAACGATTTTGATGAGCTTTATCGTTACTACAAAAACACCCGCATTGTCGAACTCACAATTAATAATGGAAAACTTTTGGCAGGTTTTCAAATTGGTGAGCGTTTGGATGATATGCGGGTGTTTCGCTGGTCCATATCGCCTGATGGTAAAACTGTAAAATATATTGATAATCGCGGCGAACGCGATATTGAATTGCCTCCCGCTTTTGATTTTGAATGGATTTCTGCTACACGTGATAATGCCGTTCATGGTCGTCATCCACATTTAAATATTCTCGATAAAGTATTCGTCGAAACTATTGGCGGCGACCTCACTATAAAAATAGAAAATAATACCGAAGATGGTTTGGGTATTTATCGTGAAGAAGTAGAAGACAAAACCCAATCACTGGATGATGCCAGCGTATTTTATGCTGCTGTTGGCAATTTAATTTTATTAAAAATTCGTCCTTATCGTGAAGATCAATGGCGTCATTTGATTTTCAATGCTTTAACCCAGCAAGTGATTCGCATCGACAAAATTGGTCAGAGTTGTGTGCAATTACCGGAAAGCCATGGAATTATTTTCCCTGGTGGTTATTATTTAAATACCGGTGAATATAAAACTTTTGATGAAGACAATAGTGCTTTTCGTTTTAAACGAATGATTCGGTCACCCAATGGTGAAGATGTATTGTATGTTTTTTATGAACCTATGGATGGTTTGGTATCGCTGTTAGCATACAATCTTATCGAAAAGAAATTGCAAAACCCGATTTATGGTCACGGTTATGCCCATGCTGATAATGGCGAAATTGTTATTTTTTCGGCTGAAGTGGAACCCACAAGGGTTCATCCTATGCAAATTTGGACAACACCTTATGTGAGTGCTGAATTTGCCAGTAAAGCACCGCCGCGCCAAAATTTTTATGGTCGAATTGGTAATAACGAATTGGTGCGCGGAATTTCTGATTTCTACAGTATCACCCGTATTATCAATAACCAGTCAGTGTCAGTTCGTCTTTATGAAGAGTTGAATCTATCAGCTAAAAAAGTATTTGATACTTATTACTGGTTAAATGAAAAGGACGTACAGTCTATCGCCGGTGTGCTGAAAGAAATTGCATCCACAGCAGAATTGGTGATTGATGAATTTGAAAAAGTAGAATCCATTCGTCAACAATCTGCCAAAGCTATGCAGGAAGCAGAGCGCGAGCAGGAATTGATATTGCAGTCTTTGCGCCCGGAAAATTGGGGCTCGGCAGAAGATTATGTGGATGCATTGAGTCGAGTGCGTAAACAGCGTGGCCATTTGGCAACGATCAAAGATTATCGTTATATCGATCAATCGCGTATTGCTGTTTTGGATCAACAATTAATTGATGCCAACTTAAGGTTAAGTGAACAAACCGTTGCTTATCTTGCTGATGAAAAATCCTTGAAGCCTTATCTAACTAAACTGGATGAGTTAAATCAGCAGGTTGAAAAAGCTGAAACCAATGCGGCAATTAATCCTATTGTCGAAACTATTGAAAAAACGGCAACGGGTTTGGATTTGTTGTCAGAGTTGATGGGCACTCTGAAAGTTGACGATGCAACCTTGCGAACCCGTATTGTTGATGCGATTTCTGAAGTCTATGCCAAGCTCAATCAAAGTCGCGCCAATGCCAAACACAAGCAAAAGAATTTTGGGTCAACCGAAGCCATTGCACAATTTGGTGCGCAGTTTAAATTATTTTCACAAAGTATTGCCCATGCCTTGGGTTTATCGACTACCCCTGAAAAATGTGATGAACAACTTTCAAAATCCCTGGTGAGATTGGAAGAGCTGGAAGGACAATTCAGCGAATTTGATCAATTCCTTGCTGACATCATGAGCAAGCGCGAGGAAATTTACGAAAGTTTTCAAGAGCACAAACAACGTTTGTTGGATGAGCGTCAGAAAAAGGCTCAATCAATTACTGATGCGGCTGCGCGAATTTTATCAAGTATTGAAAAGCGTTCGCTCAGTATCAGTTCACAGGAAGAATTGAATACCTATTTTGCATCGGATGCCTTGGTATTAAAAATCAGTGAATTGGTTGAGCAATTAAAAGTATTGGATAACGCCGTTAAAGCGGATGATCTGGATGCTCGCTTCAAAGCGATTAGAGGGCAAGCGCTACGTGCATTGCGTGATAAGAGCGATATTTTTGAAGAGGGTGGTAATGTCATTAAGCTGGGTAAACACAAGTTCAGTGTAAACACCCAGGAATTGGATTTAACCATTATTCCGCGTGAAGGTGAATTGAACTTTCATCTTACAGGAACCGATTATTACGCTGTGGTGAATAATGCCGAGCTGCTGGCATTGAAAGATTTTTGGTCGATGAGTGTAGAATCTGAAACCAATAAAGTTTATCGGGCAGAATATTTGGTTGCGTTAATTATCGATGCGGCTGAAAAAAATATTCAGGGGTTGTCGCAGGAAGTGTTGCATCAGGCTTTGTTGGATGATGAAAAATTGATGGAATTGGTGCGTGATTTCAGTGCGCCTCGTTACAAGGAAGCTTATCAAAAAGGCATTCACGATCAGGATGCGATCTTGATTTTAAAGTCATTAATTCCTGCTATGGATGCAGCGGATTTATTGCGGTTTGATCCTCTATCGCGTGGATTGGCCCAGATTTTTTGGGCAAATCTAAAAGAGTTTGCCATTAAATCAAAATCACAAGGCTCTTCACTTTCATTTGAGACCTGGAAAGATCGCGCAGTTTCTGCCAGGCATATGCAGAGATTATTTTCGAGCATGGAGGCAAGGGATATTTTAATTGCAGAAGTTGAAGAAACATTTAATGAGTTTATTCAACGCCATCCTATTGCGGTATCAGCGTTGGATATTCGTCGCGCATCAGAATACCTGGTCGAAGAATTGGCACGTGATAAGGTTGAATTTATTACCAGCAAATATGCAGTGCATTTGGTGGAAGCTTTAAAAACTTCTTTGGATGATGCCACCTGGCGTCACTATCAAGACGTTGCCAATAAAATGCAGGGTTGGCCAGCGGAACGCTGGAATTTAACTTATGCCTGGCTACAAGCTTTGGTAAAAGATAAAAATTTGCCGCAGTTACAACATTATATTCCGGAAGCGGTAGCTTTATTAAAAACAGATCAGCGATTGGATCGTCGCTTTACCGAAGTTGAACTGGAATTGGAAATTAATGGGCTAATGGGTGAGCATCCTTTAATTCAAAACCGTAGTTTACAATTCTCGGTCGATTCGTTTGTGCAGCGTTTGGCGCAACACCGCTATCAAGTAGTGCCGCAATATCAACGTTATTTGCAATTACGACAACACATCATAGATCAGGAGCGACAAAGTTTACGACTCACTGAATTTAAAGCAAAACCTTTAAGTTCTTTTGTGCGTAACCGTTTAATTAATGAATCTTATTTACCTATAATTGGTGACAATTTAGCGAAACAAATGGGATCGCTGGGTGCAAATAAACGTACTGATTTGATGGGTATGTTGATGATGATCTCACCGCCGGGTTACGGTAAAACCACATTGATGGAATATGTTGCGAATCGTCTCGGTTTGATTTTTATGAAGATCAATTGTCCATCACTGGGGCATGATGTGTTATCGCTTGATCCGGAAAAAGCACCCAATGCGACGGCTAAACAGGAATTGTTGAAACTCAATCTTGCATTGGAAATGGGTAACAATGTGATGTTGTATCTGGATGATATTCAACACACCAATTCTGAATTCCTACAAAAATTTATTTCACTTTGTGATGGCACACGTCGTATCGAAGGTGTGTGGCAAGGCAAAACCAAAACCTATGATATGCGCGGTAGAAAATTCTGTGTGTGCATGGCGGGTAACCCTTACACAGAATCGGGTGAGGCTTTTAAAGTACCGGATATGTTAGCTAACCGTGCGGATATTTATAACCTTGGCGATATTCTGGGTGGCATGGAAGAACAGTTTGCCATGAGTTATATCGAAAATGCTTTGACCTCCAATTCAGTGTTGGCACCTTTAGCGCTGCGCGATATGCAGGATGTGTATAAATTTATTGCTATGGCAAAAGGTGAAGAAGTTGCGACAACCGATTTAAGTCATTCTTATTCCGGTGCTGAAGTGAATGAAATAGTCGGTGTGTTGAAAAAATTATTTATCATTCAAAATGTCATTTTAAAAATCAATCAACAATATATTGCGTCAGCGGCGCAGGATGACAAATATCGTGTTGAGCCATCATTCAAATTGCAAGGCAGTTATCGCAATATGAATAAAATGACAGAAAAAGTATCGGCAGTAATGAATGACGCAGAATTGATGCAAATGATTGCAGATCACTATTTGGGTGAAGCGCAAATGCTGACAACCGGTGCTGAAAGCAATTTGCTGAAGTTGTCTGAATTACGCGGCAATATGACAGAGGAACAAAAAGCGCGTTGGCAGCAAATCAAAAAAGATTTCTTGCGCAATAAAGCTATGGGTGGAGACTCTGCAGATACAGGTGCAAAAGTGGTGGTGCAATTGGCTGATGTGGCTGAAGGTATCAATAAACTGGCGACCTCTGCAGAGAAAGCAGCCATCAGCAGTCCGGAAAAATCGCCTGTTGCTGCAACATCTGATATGGCATTACTCAGTAAGCAATTGGCGAAATTAACTACACCAAAAGTGGAAGTGATTAATCAACCGGTAGAAGGTCTTGATAAAGTACTGCTGGTAATTGCGAATACTCTCGAGCATGCGATTATGCCCTTGGTGAGAAATATGGATAAAAAATTGGATATAGATTTGCGTAACCATGAAAAAATTGTCGAGGTATCTACGCAAATCAAAACTTTGCAGCAAGAGCTGGCAGCGAATAGAAAACCCAAGTCACCACCATCACCTTAAATGCAGCGGCTATCCTCAAAATTTCGCTGGTTATTTTTGTTTGCAGGGGTGATGGTTGCTGCACATATTTTCAATTGGGTATTTAACGGATGGTTGAACCAATTTGGTTTGTTGCCCAGACAATTGGAATCATTACCGGGCATTTATATAGCGCCGTTTCTGCACGGAAGTCTGGTTCATTTGATCAGTAATCTTGTCGGTTTTTTTATTTTTAGTAGTTTGTTGTTTGTGCATTCATTGCGGCATTATCTATGGAGCAGTTTTTTTATCATCACATTTACCGGAATACTGGTTTGGTGTTTCGGTCGCCCCGCGGTGCACTTGGGCGCAAGTGGCTGGATATTTGGTTTGTGGAGTTTAACCATTGCGACGGCATGGTTTGATCGTCGTTTTATCAATATCGTAATCGCATTAGTGGTGATATTTTTTTACGGCAGTATGCTCTGGGGTGTTTTGCCCAGCGATCCCACAGTTTCTTTTGAATCTCATCTTTTTGGTGCCGTTGCGGGCGTAGCGTTTGCCTTTATCCGATACCGTTTTTTTAAAAATAGATATTAGAGAATTATATGCGGCAGCAAGAATTGGAACATTGGTTAACCGCCAGTTTGGAAGATTTCAAATTAAGTCAGTCTGAAGCTTTGGAGTTGCGTGAAATATTACCCAGACTCGCAGATGACGATATTGCCTTTGCTCGTAATAAAGCATTTCAGCTTGCGCGAGAACCCATTCGGATGGGTGGTGATAATGCAGTTGCTATTTTACTTTGGTTGGAAAAACTCAATAAAACTATCGATAATTTTCGCCAATCCGAAACCTCATCCATAGCAGAAGCACATTTCAGTCCGGGCGAAGATTGTCGTCGCCAGTTGCTTGATTTATTAGTCAGTGCACGTGAGTCAATTGACATTAGTGTCTTCACTATTTCGGATGATAGGTTAACGGATGCCATCTATGCGGCGTATCAACGTAATATTCGTGTAAGAGTAATTACCGATAACGATAAAGCCAGAGACGAAGGCAGTGATATTTTTTATTTGATTGATAAAGGAGTCGATGTTCGAATGGATAAAACCGAAAATCACATGCATCATAAATTCGCGGTAATTGACAAGAAAATTCTGGTGAATGGCAGCTTTAACTGGACTCGTTCCGCATCGGATTACAATCAGGAAAATATTCTGGTTACCGACGAGGCCAAATTGGTGTCAGCTTATTTGAACGAATTCGAAAGCTTGTGGAAAGAATTTTCTTAATTTAAATTTATCAACAAAGGAGTAATACATGAAAGAAGCACGTGATTATTTGGAAATGTCGTTTCGTTCGATTCAATGTTTTTCCGACGATGGCAAGTTGGATGCACATGAGCTTGCCAAAATTTTGGAGATAGCAGAAAAAGACGGCAAGATTGATAACAACGAAATGCGAGTTTTACAAAACATTATCGCCCGTATTAAACCCAGCGAAGTTGATGCGGCGATGAAGCAAAAAATGATGGAGATATCTGAAAAGATTTCCGGTTAACTGTTCCGGTCTGCCACTTGAGTGGCAGACCGGATTGTAAATTATGAGTTTTTATTTCTCTTCAATCTCATCCACATCCACTTGCCCACTCATGCGGCGAGTGAAGTGAGACCAGCACATGCCGACGCAGAGTAGTGCTGACAGTAGGATTTCAATTACCCAGGCCATTGCAGAAATATTGGTAACACTCAACCAGCCCCAGTAAATAAATAGCCACACCAAACTACCAAAGAGCGCTGCAAGAACCAGTATGCCTACAAATCCTAATGAGTTGAGAGTGGCTTTTATGTAAACGCCCCAACCAATCAGTAACAGAATGCCAGCGATAACTATGTAAGGTGTGATGTGCGTGATAGTGTTATAGAGCCAATGAAAATAAGAATAGCCGCTGGGATTGTAGCTGAGTAACACCAATAGTAATGCAAACAAAAATCGAATAGCGATACCGGATGCAGTAAGGTTCATAATAAAATTCCTGTTGGGAAATTAGTGGCCAAAATATTTTCGATATTTCACAAAACCAATCTTCGCATCCGGGTCGTAACCCATAGCAGTATAAAAATCGCGAGCGTTACGATTTTCGTGACTGGTCAGCAACATAATTTTTGAACAATCCTGTTGCAAGCAAAGGTCTTCAATGTAATCCATCATACTTTTACCTACGCCTTCGCGCTGATATTGTGAATGGACTATAACATTTTCCACGATGGCAAAAGGTTGGTTGTTGTACATCACGTCCTGACATAAACAGAGCAGGGCGGTGGCAATAATATCACCATCGTCATCACAAACTAACAGAAAAGTCTGATCACTTTTCGCAATAGCAGCAACTCGTTCAGGCAATACTGAAATGGGTGAGTCAGGTACCAATTCACGATAAAGATCGCTGATTGAATGAGAATCTTCTTGGGTAGCTCTTCGTATATGTCGCATAGTGATTAATTTTTTAATGGTTGAACCAAAACCCAGGGTTTGATGACCAGCGCCCAAACGACGGCATCTTCTTGATACCACTGCATGGCTTGTGCATCTTTCACTACATCCAACAATCCCGTTTCCATCCAGTGTTTAATTTGCACGGCATTGTCTTCAGAAATTTTTGTGGCGACTTGAATTAAATCAAGTGAAGCATCTACAAAAATTGCATTGCCAGACGCAAAATATCGCTGCAGTTCATGCCAGCGGATTTGTGCGGTTTCGAGGTTTAGTTTTTGTTCGAGTTCGTTTGACAATTTTGTGTCCTGATTGAATATTTCACTTGGCCCTCACCCTAACCCTCTCCCGGAGGGAGAGGGTTAGGGTTAGGGTTAGGGTTAGGGTGAGGGCAGGGTCAGGGTGAGGGCATCATCGCCCGCGCCACCCGCGAACCCGTTTCCCGATTCAACGCACGACTAATTTTTTCACCCGCCAGAATTAATTTCTGCAAATCTACACCATGTTCTATCTGCAATC
Organism: uncultured Cellvibrio sp.; assembly: GCA_946481095.1. The sequence goes on along the minus strand of CAMLML010000026.1, from coordinate 8,136 downwards.
CATTCAACATATAAACCAAATCTTCAGTCGCCACATTACCGGTTGCGCCTTTTGCGTAAGGGCAGCCGCCTAATCCTGCAATTGACGAATCGACAACGCTAACCCCCATTTCCAGCGATGCAAAAATATTGGCGAGCGCTTGTCCATAGGTGTCGTGCATATGAACAGCTAATTTTTCTATGGCAATTTTTGTAGCGACAGTGTCGATAAGTTGTTGGATTTGTCCAGCGGTGCCGACGCCAATAGTGTCGCCGAGAGAAATTTCATAACAGCCCATGTTTAATAAATCATTCGCGATACTGGCAACTTGTTCAAACTCGACTCTACCGGAGTAAGGGCAGCCAGCAACGCAAGAAATATATCCGCGTACGGGGATATATTTTTCTTTTGCAGCTTCAATAATCGGCTCAAAACGCTTCAAACTTTCGGCAATCGAACAATTAATATTTTTTTGACTGAAGGCTTCCGAAGCGGCTGCAAAAATGGCGACTTCATTGGCGTTCACTGTAATCGCGCGTTCAAAACCTTGCAGATTGGGAATTAAAGCAGCATAGGTGACATGGGTTTTGCGTTGAATGCCGGAAAAGACGTCGGCGCTATCGGCCATTTGCGGAACCCATTTGGGGTTCACAAAACTGCCTGCTTCTATATAAGTTAATCCCGCATCAACCAAATCATTGATCAATGTGATTTTGGTTGATGTGGGAATTAATTGTTTTTCGTTTTGCAATCCGTCGCGTGGTCCAACTTCAACAATTTTTACCTGACGGGGAATTGTCATATTGCAAATCCATCAGGGTAATGAAGTAATAATGCTGATCATCACCCCAGCCGCAATTGCAGAACCAATTACACCTGCAACGTTGGGCCCCATCGCATGCATCAATAAATAATTTTGCGGATTGGCTTGTAAACCCAATTTATTGGACACACGTGCGGCCATAGGCACTGCAGAAACACCGGCGGAACCGATTAATGGATTAATTTTATCTTTGCTGACCAAATTCATTAATTTTGCCATCAGCACACCGGCAGCCGTGCCTATGCCGAAAGCAACAATGCCGAGGGCTAAAATGCCGAGAGTTTTTGGGTCCAAAAATTTATCAGCAGCTAATTTAGAACCAACGGATAAACCCAAAAATATGGTGGTGGTATTTATTAACGCATTTTGTGCTGTATCCGATAAACGATCCACCACACCGCATTCGCGCATTAAATTACCAAAACAAAAACTACCGAGCAGGGGTGCAGCGTCAGGTAAAAATAATCCGACCAGTATCAACATCACAATCGGGAAAATAATTTTTTCGCGTTTGCTGACGGTGCGTAACTGTTGCATCACTATGCCGCGCTCTGCTTTGGTGGTGAGTGCGCGCATTATGGGGGGTTGAATTAATGGCACCAATGCCATGTAGCTGTATGCGGCAACGGCGATAGCACCGAGTAAATCCGGCGCTAATTTGTTGGTGACATAAATTGCAGTGGGGCCGTCAGCACCACCGATGATGCCAATGGCAGCAGCTTCAGCAATCGTAAAATCCAAACCAAAATAACTTAAACCGATTGCACCCAACACAGTCGTGAAAATTCCAAATTGCGCAGCGGCGCCGAGTAATAAAGTTTTGGGATTGGCAAGCAATGGCCCAAAATCTGTCATGGCGCCAACGCCGATAAAAATCAGCAAAGGTGCAACACCACTGGCGATAGCGGTTTTATAAAAAGTGTAGAGCATGCCATCGCTGTAACCGGCGGTTTGTACTAATTGGAGAGCGGTTTGATAAACACTCGCGTCAGCCAACAAGGTTTTATAAATCAATGCATCCGGGTCACCACCGGTTAAACCAGCCAACTGCGCTAACGCCAAACCAATTTCCGGTGTGCCGTTTTGCAATGCTTGTTCTATGGCAGAAAGCGCCAATCCTGCGCCGGGAATATTGGCGAGTAATCCACCAAAACCAATCGGCACTAATAAGAGAGGCTCAAATCCTTTACGAATCGCGAGAAATAATAAAACCAGACAAATGCCAATCATAATTGCCTGGCCGGAATCCATGTGAGAAATTCCGGTGGATTGCCAAAGCTTTAATAAAGTATCCATTTTTTATTCTCCTGACGGCGCAATAGCGAGCAGGGTTTTACCGACAGGAACGGTATCGCCACTTTTTACCTCAACACTGGTGACCACGCCGCTACAAGGGGCGCTGATTTGTGTTTCCATTTTCATGGCTTCCAACAGCATCACCAAATCGCCTTCTTTGACCTGATCGCCGGGTTTCACAAATACTTTAATAATATTGCCCGCCAGTGGTGCAGCTAATGATCGTGCTTCTGCTGTTGAAATGGGTTTGGAATGATTCTGCAGTGGTTTGATACCGGTGATGTCACCACCATTGTTAACCGTCACTGTGTATTTTTTTCCTTCCACTTCGACTGTATAAATTTCTTCGCCGGATGAGCTGGTAACCAGAGTGGATTCTTTACCAGTGGGCACTGGTTCAAATGCGGTGGGGTTATCGCGATTTTCCAAAAAGCGCAAACCAATTTGCGGAAAGAGTGCGTAGGTTAAAACATCATCCAATGTTTGATCATGAGTGCGTAAAACAATTTTGCGCATGGCTGCTTCTTTTTCCAATGCGTCAGTCAATTGTTCCAATTCCGGTGCAAGATTATCGGCAGGGCGACAGCTAATAGGTAATTCACCATCTTCCAATACTTTTGCTTGTAATTCGGCATTCATAGGTGCTGGTGTTGCACCGTACTCACCGCGCAAAACGCCAGCAGTTTCTTTGGAAATATTTTTGTAGCGTTCACCACTCAGCACATTTAATACGGCTTGAGTACCAACAATTTGTGATGTGGGTGTCACCAGTGGAATAAATCCGAGATCTTCGCGCACGCGCGGGATTTCGGCGAGTACATCATCAAAGCGATCAATAGCGCCTTGTTCGCGTAATTGGCTTTCCATATTGGTCAACATACCGCCGGGAACCTGCGCAATTAAAATACGCGCATCAACACCTTTTAATGAGCCTTCAAATTTTGCGTATTTTTTTCTGACTTCACGAAAATAAGTGGCGATCTCCTCGAGTAAAATTAAATTCAAACCTGTGTCGCGATTGGTGCCTTCCAATGTTGCGACTAAAGTTTCGGTCGGGCTGTGGCCATAGGTCATGGACATAGATGAAATTGCGGTATCCACATTATCAATACCTGCTTCAACACATTTTAAAATAGTTGCGTGAGCCAAACCGGTAGTCGCGTGGCATTGCATGTGAATGGGAATTTCACACTCTTCTTTTAAACGTTTTACCAATTTAAAACCGTCATAAGGTTTTAATAAACCGGCCATGTCTTTGATACAAATAGAATCTGCGCCCATATCTTCAATTTGTTTGGCGAGGCTGATCCAGGTTTCAAGTTTGTGTACCGGACTGAGCGTATAGGATAGTGTGCCTTGTGCATGTTTACCCTGACGCTTGACGGCTTTCATCGCGGTTTCAATATTGCGCATATCATTCATGGCGTCGAACACACGAAATACATCAACACCATTAACCGCAGCGCGCTCAACAAAAGTTTCTACTACATCATCCGCATAATGGCGGTAACCCAATAAATTTTGCCCACGCAACAACATTTGTTGCGGAGTTTTCGGCATAGCTTTTTTTAATTCGCGGATGCGATCCCAGGGATCTTCACCCAAATAACGAATACAGGCATCAAAGGTGGCGCCGCCCCAGGATTCGAGCGACCAAAATCCGACTGCATCCAGCTTTGCGGCAATCGGCAACATATCGTCAATACGCATGCGAGTTGCAAAGAGTGATTGATGCGCATCGCGCAGCACAACATCGGTGATTCCGAGGGGATTATTATTAGTCATGAAAAACTCCGGTCAGTCGCGAGGGTGTTTGGCGCGATGTTGGTGAATAGCGGCTTGAATAGCTGCAATGGTGTGTGGATTGGGCAAGTCGTCGTTCTTATGTTCTGCAAAAGGTGGATGTTGTTCGGGGGTTGCGGGCTCTGGAAAAAATGTTTCAATAAAACGTGACATCAGGTTTACGGCAATCACTAGCATGATTAAAAATACAAATACGGTGCCCATGCCAAACACGAGTAGTTCAAGCGCTTGTTCAAGTAATGTGCTTTGCATAGAGGTTTCCAATTTGTTGTCAGCGGGCAATCATATAATAAATATTGGCTGCAGGGGTAAATCAATCCTCACCCCAGCGCGGCATTAAATCCTGTTCTATTCCCAGCTGATCCAAAATACGCGCAACAATAAAATCAATTAATTCGTTAATGTTTTGCGGCTGCATATAAAAGCCGGGGTTTGCAGGTAAAATCATCGCGCCCATTTGCGTGAGCTTGAGCATATTTTCGAGATGAATTTGTGAATAAGGTGTTTCGCGAGGGACTAAAATTAATTGGCGCCTTTCTTTTAATGCGACATCAGCCGCGCGTTCAATTAAATTATTACTGGCGCCATGTGCGATTGCTGAAATAGTTCCGCCGCTGGCGGGGCAAATCACCATAGATGAGGGTGAGCTTGAACCTGATGCGGGTGGAGCGAACCAATCATCTTTTGCCAACAATTGCAGCTGTTCTTCATCAACATTAAACATGCGCTGTAAAAAAGCTGCCTGATCTTCTGCTTCTTCCGGTAAATCCAAATCCGTTTCGGTGCGAATAACAACTTGCGCAGCAGATGAAATCAATAAATACACTTTGCATTCCGCCGCTAACAAACATTCCAATAAGCGCAACCCGTATTGGGCACCGGATGCACCGGTGATGGCGAGAGTAATAGAGCGTTGTTTCATAGTGTCTCCATTGAACCTGACTCATTTTTGATGAACGATCCTAAACCAATCAGATGCATTTATCTATGATATTGGTAAATCCCTTCTTGATTGGATAAATCTCAATTACAATCGCCGCCGATTATTGTTTTTTAATAAAGGTATCTTCAATGAATGTCTGGTTTAAGTTTGTCGGTATTGTGTTGGTTGCTTTCTGTTCCTTGATGGCACAGGCAAAAGAAAAATATTCGGTGGCTTGGACGCATTATGTTGGTTGGGAGCCTTGGGCATATGCTCAGGAAAGCGGGATTCTGAAAAAGTGGGCTGATAAATACGACATAGAAATATCCTTAACTTTGTTGGATGACTATATCGAATCAATCAATCTCTACACAGCAGGTGAGTACGATGCCTGTGTTATGACCAATATGGATGCTTTGACTATTCCTGCAGCATCGGGGGTAGATTCGACGGCCTTGATATTGGGTGACTATTCGAATGGTAATGATGGGATAGTGTTGCGGAAAGCAAACAGTGTGAAAGATTTGAAAGGAAAAGAAGTGTTGCTGGTTGAATATTCTGTTTCCCATTATCTATTGGCGCGTGCATTGGAGATGAATGGAATGAGTGAAAAGGATGTCACAATCGTCAATACATCCAATGCTGATATTACCTTGACTTACATTACGGCGAATCATGCGGGGGTGGTCACCTGGAATCCTCCTTTGCAGAAAGTGCAGCGAGTAAGAAATACCAATTTATTATTTGATTCATCGAAAATACCGGGAGAAATATTGGATTTGATGGTCGTAAAAACAAACGCAAGTGAAAAATTAAAAAAAGCACTCTCCGGTGCCTGGTATGAAACCATGGTAGAAATGTCGTCTGGCGGAATGGCCCAGAAAAAAGCAATTGCAGCCATGGCTCTGTCAGCTGATGTCAGCCCTGCTGAATTTGAATTACAGTTAAAAACAACCGAAATGTTCTACACCCCGGAGCAGGCATTGGCCGTCGCCAAAAGCGAACAGCTGATTAATACCATGGATCAAGTTCGTCGATTCAGTTTTGAAAAAGGTTTGTTTGGTTCAGGTGCGGAATCTGTTGATTTTGTCGGTATTGAATTTTCCGGAGGTAAAATTCTGGGCGATGCCAAAAACGTTAAATTACGCTTTGATACCCGATACATGGAATTGGCGGCGGCCGAAAAGCTATAAAGTTAACTCGCCAATACCTTTCTGTTTTTAGAATGGTATTGGCGATAAAGCCAGCGCACAGGCGCCAGTTGATTGTGAATTTCCCCATATAAGATTCTCTTTTTCCTGTGTTTATAGGCCCTGCTTCTGTAAAATGCGGCGGCTTGAAACATGTGCTTTACTCATCTGGCTGGGTAAGCCGCAAAGTCCACGGGATTGTATATGCAATTGAACACCATAGATGAACTGATTGATGACCTGCGCCACGGCAAGATGGTCATTTTGATGGATGATGAAGATCGTGAAAATGAAGGCGATTTAATCATGGTGGCCGAGCAGGTTCGGCCGGATGATATCAATTTTATGGCGACCCATGCCCGTGGTTTGATTTGCCTGACATTGACTCCAGAGCGTTGCCAGCAACTGGATTTGCCTTTGATGGTGACCGACAACAAATCCCAACACACCACTAATTTCACTGTATCAATCGAAGCGGCTGAGGGGGTCGGCACAGGTATTTCTGCGGCGGACCGTGCCTTGACTGTCCGCGCTGCGGTTAAGGCCAATGCCAAACCCTCCGATCTGGTACAGCCTGGCCACATCTTTCCTTTAATGGCACAACCCGGTGGTGTAATGAGCCGTGCAGGGCATACTGAAGCCGGTTGTGACCTTGCGCGCCTGGCAGGTTTTGAACCTGCGGCAGTTATAGTCGAAGTCATGAACCCCGACGGTACTATGGCCAGAAGGCCTGATCTGGAACGATTTGCCGAGCAACATGGCTTGAAAATCGGTACCATTGCCGACCTGATTCACTATCGGGCAACCCGTGAAAAAACCGTTGCCTGCGTTAATAGCCGCAAGGTTGAGACGCTATTTGGCGAATTCGAATTGAAAACCTACAAGGATTTGGCTCGCGGCGATTTGCATTTCGCCATGGTGAAAGGCGAAATCGATGAATCTCCAACTTTGGTAAGAGTGCACGTGCTGGATACCGCACGCGATATTTTGTCGATCAAGCGCTCATCGGTCGCAGGCGGAAAAGCCTGGACTTATCAGCAAGCGCTGCAAAAAGTTAGCGAAGAAGGTAAGGGCGTAGTGCTGTTGATTTGTCATGACGAATCTACCATTGAGGTCGAAGAAAGCATTGATTGGTTGATCTCGGGCAAACAACAACGTCGCAGCGCGGATGTGTTGTACAAACAGGTTGGCACCGGCTCACAAATTTTGCGCGATTTGGGTATTCGAAAAATGCGCGTGATGTCGGCACCCATGCGTTACTCGGCATTGTCGGGTTTTGATCTGGAAGTGGTGGAATACGTTTGTCCTTAACAATCTATTTGGGAAAAAAATATGTTTGAAAAGTTTGCCAATTTGTTTCAGAAAAACAAAGACTCCATCGACACTCAGGCGGCATCCGAAGCAACTGTTCTCTTGCTGACCTTGTTGTATCGCGTCGACAAAAAAATCAAACTGCAAGAACAAGATTTCCTGGCGTCGGCTTTGCCTTCGCTGAAATGGAGCTCACCTATTCATATTGATATATTTCAAGCAGATGCCATTCGCAAAGTTGATGCTGCGATAAAAAACAATCAGGTAAAAGAGTTTGTTGAAACCCACTGCGCCAACATTAACTTCAAAGGTGATTTACTTAAATTGTTAAATGAACTGGCGTCTGCGGACGGTAGTATCGATCAGGATGAACAAAATATTATCAACACGGTTAAATCTGCATTAGCCTAATTTTTTCGGGAAATAGATATGAGCAACATTAAAGTTATCGAAGGTGAATTTTCAGCCTGCGCTGGCAAATATGCATTGATCGTCAGCCGTTGGAATAGTTTTGTTGTAGAGAGTTTAAAAGACGGTGCGTTGGATACTTTGCGTCGTCATGGTATTAAAGACGAACAAATCGCCATTTATTACGCACCAGGGGCATTTGAATTTCCTCTGGTTGCACAAAAAATTGCAGCGAAAAAATCTTACGATGCCATTATTGCATTGGGTGCTGTGATTCGCGGTGGTACTCCACACTTTGATTATGTCGCAGGCGAATGCACCAAAGGTCTTGCGCAAGTTTCTTTGCAGTATGCTGTACCGGTTACCTTCGGTGTGTTGACTGTCGATTCAATCGAACAAGCCAT
>CAMLML010000025.1 GCA_946481095.1 uncultured Cellvibrio sp. | reverse complement strand
GTTTTGTATTGATAAACAAAATCGCCAGATCCCGCTCCGGTACGAATTTTATTGGTAACAGCATTGCCAAATGAATCATAGGTCACTTCAATGGTGCGCTGGAAACGACCGGCTGCATTGCTTCCCTCTACTTTGCCTGTGGCAGGGTCGTACCAACCTGCTAATGTCGTTGTTTTTTGGCGATTCGCTTTGTCGTAAATGTAAGATGTCGTGCGATTTGCGGTATCCGAACGATTCACTGCACCATTGATTGTACTTTCACTGTAATTCGCAAGACTGGGGCGTGAATTGAATTGGGTAATGTCCTTGACGTTGCCATTTGCATAGTAAACATTTTCAGAAACATAACCCTCAGCATTCACAGTGAAGCGCAAACGATTCGCTTTGTCGTACGCGAAATTAGTCGTTCGATTAACACCGTTAGGAAATTCCTGAACACGATCAAGATAGGTTGTTGAGTTTGAATTAAATCCAGCAACATTTCCAACCAGCAACCAGGTGGCTACATCTTTCCAATCGGAATAATCGCGTCGATCAATAAATCCGGATGTTTTTGATTTACCGTTTTCATACAGATAAAGCGTAGTACCATTGGAATCGCTTTCGATTTCCAATACGTAAGCTGTATTGTCTTTAATCGCACCAAGCGCTTGGGATTTTACTGCACCGGCCGCATCAATATATTCAACATAAAAAGTGCCACCATTTTGATTAACAACATGTCGGCGTTTCCAATCTGTTGAATTAAGCCCAATGGTGCCGTAATGGTTATTGGTTGAACCATCTGTAATAAATTCATATTTGAAATCAGTTCCAACAGCTCTGGTTGTTCCCCAGGCTTGTGGGAATGTAGAAGCTGTTCCGGCTGCTGTTTTAATACTGTTCATCACCAGTCTGCCACCGGCAACAGAATAATTGGTCGCTGGTAAAGTCAAACCACTGGCGTTAGCACTGAAGTCTTGTGAGAAACTGGCAGTCGAAACTCTATCGTATTGGGTTGTTGCAATGATATTGCCATTCGCATCGTAAACATTTTCTGTGACAGCACCTTCAGCATTGATAGTGAAACGCAAACGATTGGCTTTGTCGTAAATAAAATTGGTGTCGCGATTTGAAAGATCACTGCGATTGACTTTTGAATCAATATTGCTAAGAGAATAATTACCGGCAAGTGAGGGAATTGAATTGAACTGTGTTGTACGAATGACATTTCCATTCGCATCGTAAACATTTTCACTCACAACACCTTCGGCATTCACTGTATAACGTAAATGATTGGTTTTGTCGTAAGCGAAATAAGTATTGCGATTGAGTGCATTTGCACGGTTAGTGCTGCCAAAAGTATCCAGATCGGCAAGCGCATTAACACCGGTTGTTTTGAGTGTTGTATAGACAATAGTGCGCGTGACATTTCCATTCAGATCGTAAACATTTTCTGTTACTGCTCCTTCGGCATTGACTGTGTAACGCAGTTGATTCGCTGCATCATAAGCAAAGTAAGTGACATAGGTATTGGCATCTGTTTTCTTGATGAGATTGCCATTGTTGTCATAGCTATAAAGTGTTGTGGCGGCAATGCCGGCTGGATCAATAATTTCTTTGGTTTTTCGGCCCAGTTTGTCAAATTCATATTTGGTGATTTGTTGTGAAGTGTCTGCCGTTGTGCCTTTATGCACTTCAACTGTTTGACCCAAACCGTCGTAAACAAATTTGGTACTCAATTGCAAACCATTGGGGTCTACAATCATTTGTGTGATTTGACCTTTACGGTCATACACATATTTTGTCGTGCTGGCTTCAGCAGTTCCATATCCTGTGGTGACATCAGTTTGTCGACCCTGACTATCAAATTCGTACCTAGTGTTCAGGTTTAATCCCGTTGGATCTACTGTTTTTAGGTAAACGCGGTTGACACTGTCATAGCTGTAGCGGGTGATAGTGCCGTTGGCATCTTTGCTTTCGTAAAGGCGACCTGATGCATCGTAATCGTTGTCGGTGATGATGACGCCCAGTGCATCGGTAACTTTATCCAAGGTGCCATCTTTGGTGTAGGTGTATTGGGTAATGCCACCATTACCGTCTTGTACCTTAACCACTTCCCCGTGCACATTTTTCCAAGTGGTGATACTGACACCGTCAGGGTGTGTGACTTTAATGGTTCGGTTGGCATCATCGTATTCATAATTGGTGATGTTATTCAGCGCATCAGTAACCTTGAGAGTGCGCCCCATAAAGTCAATTTCGGTTTTAATTATGCGACCCAGCGGATCTTTAATCTGAACCGTACGACCGTTATCAGAGTAAATGTTTTCGGTCAGTTGATTTTTTGCATCGTAGGCATATTTGATACGACCAAGGCCATCGTATGTGATTTGTGAAGTTAGAATATTATCTTGACGGGTATTGTTAACGCGCCCTAGCTTGTCACGTGTCCATTCAGTGAGTTGGAAAACGGAACCACTGATGAAGCGTTGAATAGTCGTTTGCTCTCCGAAACTGTTATATCCATAAATAGTTTCGTTGCGCTCACCATCATACTCGTTAGTAACATTCCCTAATTTATCGTACTTGTACGACTTCCAGCCATCTTGCAAATCCCTCTGAGATAAACTAGCTCTTTCACTGATTAGAGAGAGGTCTATACCGCCATTTAACCCACTGGCCAAAACTTTGACATAGAGAGATCTTATTTCGCTTAACTGTCCAAAAGCATTGTAAATAAACTGAACTACATCAGCTATTGGGCCTGACGGGGTCAATCCGGATATCTTGGCCGTGTAAGCAACACGACCCTCTTTGTCATAAAAAATCAAGGTTTTTTGGCCATTTGCACCATATTCTGCAATACGTCTTCCTGCTCCATCTATGTCGTAGCGAGTGCCGTAGTTGCTGATAGCGGTTGCGATCTGGGCGTCTGTGGATGTACCCGTTAGAGTCGCCGCTCCTTCACCACTGACGATTCCTTTAATTTCATTGAAAGCGTTATATTGAGTAAAAAACTTTCTGGGTTCTGCCGAGTAAATCCCTTGAGTTTTGCGTACTAATCGACCAGCAGAATCATATTCATAGAATTCAGAGCGTTCAGTGGTGTCTTTGCGCATCAACCTACCATCTAGGTAATATTCATTTGTTTCAAAATAACCAATTACACCCGCCCTACTCCGAACACTACTCAATACTTCATTTGTACCAACGCTCACTGCATTTTTATACAAATATATGGTCTTGTATGATGTTCCATTATTGTCTGACCAACCGTAATACATAGTTTCAGTCAAGAAACCTTGCTCATCAACTACACCTGTTTGACGCCCCTGTGAATCATAAAAATAATAAGTCGATAATTTGTCTCCGCTGGATACTGCCGTTCGCATGGTGCTCAAACTAGAAACGGTGGTGATTTTTTTCTCGTAACGAATGGTTTGTATTACACGACCGACAGAATCATAAATATTTTCACTGAGATAATTTTCGGCATTGAGAACAGCAGTTTGTTTGCCATCCTTATCGTAATAATAACGGGTCGTGCGATCACCTTGCGTGGTTTGTGTCAGGCGGGAAGCACCATCATAAGTATTGGTAAGTGTTGTCAAACCATCGACAGTTGTTGTTAACAGGCGGCCTGCTTTGTCATAGGTATAGGTGGTCTTGCGATCATTGGTGGTATCGGACGTAACCGAAACACTGGCGGGAGGAGTTGTGCCCCAGCCCGACAAGGTAGAAGCAGCAACACGGTTGGCATTCTGAATTTCAGTCAGTACCCTACCATCGGCATCATGGGTGTAGGCCGTGACTGCACCGGTGGCATCCACTTTGGCATTCACTCGCCCGGCTGCATCATAAAACAAATAATTGCGTACGCCTGTTGGGTCTTCGGTAACACGTAACTGCCCAACTGTGTCGTAATAATAACGTGTGGTTCGGGTAATCGAGTCGCCAGTTTGTGCGATGCTGACCAAGCGTCCCGACGCATCCGTCGTACTGACAGTTGACAATCCTGTAGCTTGATTGTTGACCGTGATAGTAAGACCGCTATAGGTGGTTGTTTTGGTTCCCGTTAAGCTCACCTCTTTGGAAACACGACCTAAACCATCATATTCATAGCTGGAAAGAACAACTGAGGAATCGTCGAATAATTCAACTTCTTGAAGCAGAAGACCTTGCTGATCATAAGTGAAACTTGTTTTACGTACATCAGCACTCAATTGTCCCACAAGTGATGAATTCACTAAGGCATAAGCTGTTTTCCCACTGAGATTCCCCCGATAGTCATAAGTAAACTCTGTCAGTTGGGTCTGTGTTTTCTGATCAGCAGTCAGCCCGGTTACCCAGGTTTGCAACTCCGACAAGGTAAAGGTTGTGATTGTGTAGGTTTTGCCTGCATATTGCAGGCTTCGCGTCACCAAACCGCGTGAATCGTAAACAGTTTCACTCACGCGTCCTTCAGCACTGATAGCAAAACGCAGACGGCCCGATGTGTCATACACAAAACGACTGGTCTCCAAACCGGAGGGACTGGTCGTGGATGCAACGGAATAACGGGTTTCGGTCAACAGATGATTATTGGAATCAAATGTACGGGAGAGCGTATTGCCTAGGCTGTCGTATTCCTTGATGCGATTGCCTTTGGTGTCATAGTCATAGGTCAGCGTATTGTTACGGCCGTCCACTATGGTTTTGACATTGCCATCTGTGTCGTAGGTGTAGGTTACGGATTGTTTGACTCCGTTGACTGCCTGCGACTCCACTTTTAGCAATTGCTTGTTGTTATTACCAGTCGCTGAGCTATAGGTGTAAGTCCATGCGGAGCCATTTTGCAGGGTAACCGTTGTAACAGTAGAGCTGGTGTAGGTGAAAGTTGTTGTCCCAGCCTGATCGGTGACAGTCGAGATGCGGCCACTGGTGTCGTAGGTATAACTGGTAATGGTATAGAGGGTACTGGTTCCGTCACTTTGACTGATGGATTTTAATTTTCCATTTGAGGCATCGGTAGTTTCGAAGTAGACATAATTCGTTGTGTAAACCTTGCCATCTGTAAGACTGCCATCCGGCTGCAAATCGGTGGTTACCGACATCAGTTTCCCTGAAGAGGAACCCGTTGTGTAGTAAGCATAATAGACTTGCTTGAGGGGGTTGCCCGTTGCTGTTTCTTGCGTACTGACCTCGGTCAGTTTGCTATTGGCATAGGTAAATTTCAGTGTTTGGCCGGATTGCAAATCCTTCACTGTGGCAAGGAGGTTGCCTGTAAAGGCATAGTCAAATCCATTACCACTGTTGTCGCGATAACTCTTGATCCAGCCTGTAGAGCCGTCGTAACGTTCGATTGCATCACCCGATGCATCTTGTGAATAAATCCATTTACTCGTGTACGAGTTCCACTGGATAGTTCCAGATCCAGTAGTAGACATGTAGCGATTAGAACTGGCAACACCATCCCATTTATACTCTGCACCATCAACAGTACGCTTTAAAACAGCGGAAGCAGTATTGGCGGTACCCGTTAGAGTTGCATCAACCTCACTATCCTTTCTGGCACCGTCTAATACATAAACCCATTCACTACCGGACGCATTCCAGGTAATTACATCATGGGCACCTGACCCTGCTGTAGACACATAACGATTGGAACTGGCTACGCCATCCCATTTAAAGACAGTCTCAGTACCATCTCCTGTGGTTCGGGTGACCACTGCAGAGGTGGAATTGGCCGTACCTGTCAATACGACTTTCTTCTCACCATTCCAGCGCCAGCCATCGGTATCACCATCATTCAGGGCTCCTTGCGAGTTATAAGTCCTCAGTGCCAGAAGATCAGCACCTGTGCCCGACAAGCTTTCATCCAGAAACTGTACCGACAGGTTTCCGGTCGCAATGTTGACATTGGCAGAGCCCTTGGCTTGCCCGAGGCTGGTTGGAGAACCCTGTGTGCTCCCCAATCGGTCAGCTGATGAATCAAAAAGCCCCAAACCGGATGAACTGATAATCCCGACCATCTGAATAACTCCCAATGCATATGGTAAGTAATGTTATGAATTGATCGTCAATACGATCTCTTGATTACGTATCCAGTCGAGTCGGAATTTGTTTAGCGGGATATTGAGAAAATGTGACGAAAGTCACAAATAAATTGCATTCAAATAAAAAAAGCGACTATTTCAGTCGCTTTTTTGGGTGAAAGGAATTCTGGAAAGACTCAATTACCGCACTTATAAACATCAAAACTCTGTTTTCCATCAACAGGCTGGCTGATCGGGACTACTGTGTCACCACCGACGTCAACAGCGTCGTTGCGCGCCATGTTGGTTAATTCTTTGGCCAGGGTTTCCGGGTTGCGCTTCATAGTGCCGACATAATTGCCGCGGGTTTTAACGGTGAGGGTGCTGACTTTGGAACATCCACCAACAGCGGAGGCATTAGATACAGCAACGCTGCTTCCGTTTTCAGTGACCTTGACAAAATTACAGCCACCCAGTGCTAATCCCAGACAAAAAACAACAGATAATTTTTTCATAACACACTCCAATTAGACAATTAACAGCTGCCGCACACACTAATCGCAAGTGCGAAGAGTTACAAGATCTGCTGCAATGGTAAATAGATGTGCACTGTTTGTTGACCGTCCGGTACATCGGGATAAAACAATATGCGCTCAAACAGAAGTGGAAAGTCCTCTGGCTCGAAATCTGTATTGACCAGCCAATCGCGATATAAATAATTAACAGCATCAGCCAAACCGGAATCAGAACCTTGATAGCGAATCAGGGCGTAACTTCCCGCGGGAATTTTTCCTTCTACCAGCGCAGATGTTGCAGCGAGTGATTGCTTATATTCAACTGCCAAACCAAAACGGTATTCTTCAGGCGGTGTTGTCTCGGGATCGTTATACAGCAGGTTAAATGTGCGGTATTTGTTTGGTGGTAGATGATTCTCTTTTCGCCAACCGATAAATTGCCGAATGGTTTCACCCAATAAATCCGGGTTACCTTTATGTTCCAAAATGGCTAATCGAATCTCGGGTAATTCCACGACTTCCACCGCGTATTTAACAGCGTTTGATTCTGAATGTTGCATGGGAGTTCTCCTGGCTTGCAGTAAATAATTTTCCTGTTCTTTTAATAATGTCCAATTCGGGTTGAGTCGAAAATCACTGGGGGATTGGTTGGAGAATTGTTTGAATGCGCGAGAAAAAGATTCACTGGATTCGTATCCCAAACTTAAGCCAATTTCCAATACACGCGTTTCACGATAAGCGAGCAGGTAGGCTGCCTGTTTAAATTTCAATAGACGAATATAACTGCCAATATTCAAACCAAATACTGCAACGAATTGTCGGTGGAAATGAAATCGCGACAAACAACTGATTTGACTTAATGTTTCTGTTGTTAAGGGTTGATCCAGATTGGCATCCAGATAATCCAGCAACTGCAATAAACGCTTTTGATAATTCGCCATGTCGCCCCCAATTTGATTGAAAGCAAGATAACGAAAAACCCTCTGTACCACATGATAATTGTTGCGCAGTCTTGCAAATTATTGCGCCATGTGAATATTTCACAAGTTTCTTTTCAAAGGTTCACTAGGCATTCTCCTTGCAAGCAGCTATCTTGAACGGGTGTATTGCCTGCTTACAATAATCATTCTGTTAAAGGAGTCTGCTGATGGCACTTTTCACATTGCAAAAAATAAAACGTTGGTTAGTTATTGGTGCATGGATACTTCTCTGGGCAGTGATCGCCATGTTAATTACTTTGGCTGCAGGGAAAATATACCAACAAGCGGATCGCGACCCTGATCGCGGCGCAATCAGTATTGAAAACGGTGAATTTAATGAAGGATTTATTACACCTGTTTATCTGGATCAAGGCTGGAGCGAGTCTGATAGTTTATGGTTTTACAACACGACCCAGGGGTCGGCACTTCTGCCTTATGATTTTTTTCTGGCATTGGAACAATCGGATTCTGAAAAATCTTTTCTCGATCCGTTGAATATCGACAAATACCGTTATTTACCGCAAAAGAAAACCTTCTTCAATGAAGATGCATTACCTGTTGGTTTCGTGCTGGATGAATATCAGGATCGTGATTATGTCGGCTACACCTGCGCAGCTTGCCACACAGCCCAAATTAATTATTTGGGCAAAGCGATTCGCATCGATGGAGGCCCTGCGATGGCGGATATGGTTGGATTTCTGGAAGCTATGGCCAGCAGCATGCAAGCAACACTGGGTAATCCTGAAAAATTCGCCAGATTCAGCAAAAAAGTCATAGAGCGGGATAATGATTACGATGATGAAGCGGAAATCAAAAAAGATCTGGAAAGCTGGACAAAAACAATTCAACACTACAACCAGATTAATTACTCCAGTGTCAATTATGGTTACGCGCGTTTGGATGCTTTCGGTCGAATTTATAATCGTGTTTTACAGCACGTACTGAACAGCGATCAATTAAAAGTGGCGTTGCTCAATATTGCCGATGAAAACAATGTCGCATTATTAACACCCTCGCAAGTTGAATTGGTTGTTAAAGGTATGAATGAAACCGTCATTGGTGATCTTGGATTTGCAGAGGTCATCAAACGCTTGCAATCGACCGAACCGGGATATCCGGGTTTGAACAATCAACAGATGATGATAGTGAAAGACGCAATTTTTAATGAGCCTAACGCGCCTGTCAGTTATCCGTTCTTATGGGATATTCCGCATTCCGATTATGTGCAATGGAATGGGTTGGCTAACAACGCCGCACTGGGGCCCTTGGGGCGAAACACCGGTGAGGTTATAGGTGTATTTGCAAAATTGGATTTTGAAGTCAGAGATCCGGGTTTTAGTTTGTCTGCATGGGCAACCGGACAAGACAACAAAACAAAAAGAATTAAATTTACATCATCGGTCGATGGTATCAATCTTGAGCGTTTGGAAAGCCATTTGCGCTCATTAAAATCACCGCAATGGCCGCAAGAAATTTTGGGAAAAATTGATCAGGAAAAAGCAAGCAGAGGCCAGCGGCTTTATGCTGAATATTGTCAGTCATGCCATCAGGTAATTGATCGCAGTGATTACAAACGATTGGTAACGGCGAATATGTCGGGTTTGGATATTATTCAAACCGATCCGGTCATGGCAGAGAACAGTGTTAATTACACAGGTTATGCCGGTAACTTTAGCAATACCTATTTATCCGAAGGTGTTGGTACTTTGGTCATTCAGGATCTGGCGCCGGTCGCACAAATTTTAACGGCTGTTACCAAAGGTGTTCTGATTACACCCGATGCCGATAAAAATTGGTTTCATCGACGTTTGGATCAGCTTTATATGTTCGCTGCGTCACTGGCGGACAATCCGATCAAAGAAAATGTCAAACACGGAAACTACTCACCGGATACAGCTGCAAAACCTTATCAATCTTTATTGGCTTATAAAGGGCGTCCATTAAATGGAATCTGGGCCACTGCGCCTTATTTGCATAATGGTTCTGTCGCCAATCTGTATGAATTATTGCTGCCGACAAAACGTGATAATGATCCAATCGAAGAAAAATATCGCTCGAATTCTTTTGTTGTTGGTAGTCGCGAATTTGATCCGGTAAAAGTAGGTTTCCGCGATGCTGGATATGCAGGTAGCCTGTTTGATACCAGCCTTCCCGGAAATAGTAATAAAGGCCATGAGTATGGCACCATCCACACCAACACAGGTCAACCGCAAAGACCACTCACTGAATCCGAACGTTGGGATTTGGTGGAGTATATGAAGACTTTGTAATGGGTTGTTTGTAATGAAATTAAAAAGGGCGACCTATTGTCGCCCTTTTTATTGGTCAGTATTTTTATTTCACTGGCGCTGCTTTTTTATTGGCCTTGAACAACTCAAGTGATTTTTCAACAAAGTAAGTGTTGCTGCTGACCATATCCCAGCCATGACCTTCCGACTGAATAATTTTTACGGGAATATCGAGCTTCTTTTTTTCTATCAATTTTTTAAAATCTTCGGCCTGTTCTTTTGGAACAATAGCATCCAAATCACCATGGAAAACCAGCAAAGGGATTTTTATATCATCGATGCGATAGTAAGGTGATATAGATTCAATTTGTTTTTTATTCTGTTTGGCAAGACCTATAACTTCTTGCCAAAATTCGTATGCAAACCAGTTTTCATTTTTTTTGTAATGTTTGAGTTGTTTGTTCAAATCCAATGGAGCAGCAGCTGACACTGCAGCGCTGTATAAATTCGGGTATTGAATGGCACTCATGATTGCCGCATATCCACCATAACTAAAACCCAAGATATAAACTTGTGATGGATCAACCTTGTTATCTCTTATCAATGCTTCTACGCCCTGCGCGATATCAGATAACATCAAATCCGCCATCTGGCCTTGGCCCGCGACTACATGTTGAAAGCCGTAGCCCGTTGATCCCCTGAAATTGGGTTCAAAAACAGCGTAACCCCTTGTAGAAAAAAATTGCATATGTCCATCATAGCCATAATAGCTACGTGCAAATGGGCCGCCATGAGGCATAACAATCAATGGCCATTTTTGCGTAGACGGTTTTACCGGTGGAGTCAGGTAAGCAGTGATGGCAGCGCCATCCGTAGTTTTATAACGATAAATGCCGGTTTCCTGCATATGTTCCGGGCTGACCACATCGGCATAATCTGTTTGTACAATCCGTTTGTTTTTTACAGCATCATAAATCAGTATTTTTCCCTTGGATTTTGAGTCAAAACTGAATACAAGCAATTTATCGCCATTTTCATTCCAGTCATAAATCTTATTAATTTTTCCAGGATAGGCTTTATCCAGATGATCCTGATATTTCTTGAAGCGTTCATCTAACCAAACCGCCGTGTATTTGTCTTTGGAGTATCCGTAGCCTATAAGCTTTCTATTTTTTTCGTCAAAAAAAAGCTGCATACCATCATCCGGATTGCCAACATCATAAACAGCATCTTTTTCCAGTACTTCAGTTGCGTGAGTGACATAATTATATTTAACTAATTGGTATCGATCCGACTTGGTTTTTTCGGATAGATAAATAATGTTATCGTCATATCCCAAACCGTGAACTACTACTGAGCGATTTAAATAAGATTTTGCGTCGTAATCTAATTGATACCCCTCATTGGCTATATCAATTTTCGCTAATTCAAAAGTTTCATCATTAATCAATTTAAAAAAACTGTGCTGTTCTTTTTTGACGCGCTCAATCAATACAACCTTGCCATCCCTGTTGGTGTATAAACCGTCAGCTTTTAATTTGTCCGCTTCATATAAATCCTTTTTTTCTCCGGTGAAGATATTGATCTTATGCACATTCGCATAACCATCTTTGTTATACGAAAGGAAAAGAACTTCTTCCTCGTTACCCTTTGGTCGCTTAAGTAGCGACCAAAAACGTAAATTTTTTGAAAAAGAGATATAGCCTTTTATATCGTCACTGTCATACAAAATGCTAATCAACACATGAAGATCTGAGCCATCATTATTAACAGAATAAATTGCGCCACTCAAACCGAACACCAAGCGAGAATTGCTTATCCAGGTAAGTTGTGCAGGTAGGGATTTACTGACAGGGAAATTATGTACTTCGGTATATTTTTCCAGATCTGTAACGACTATATTGTAGGTCTGTGTATACTTTCGAATGAAAGCAAGCTGCTTTCCATCGGGGGAAATTCGATAACTAAATGCATTGTTATCCTTAAAAAAGTTTTCCGTAGGAATTTGTAAAGCGTCGGTAATGCCTTCAAGTGCATGGATATTCTTGAAAGAACAGGAAACCAGTACCACCAGAAAAAGAAAACGGATCAACTGTGTCATGATATCTCCCAATGACTCATTATTTTAAACCCGTATCGTCGAGTTATTTAACCATTAAGTCAAGCATTGCTATTGAATTTGCGTACTACAAAAAATAGGGAATTGAAAACACTGCTAAAGGTATGGCGAAAAATATAATCAGTTCAATATAGCGATATGTGGCTGCTGTTCTTCTGGTTTTAATAAAATCCACAAAATTGAAAATTGCTGCCAAAATCACTGCAATGAAATAAATCAGGATGGGAATAATAATGGCAGCCATACCATTTTCTACACAAGCCATAACTGCACAGCCCTGATTTCGGCTGAATAATTCCCAAGACGAATAAATAAGTAGCGAAATGAATGGCGTGACCGCCACTAAAATCCATGACGATATTCTAAGTTTGCTCAGTTTGGCGATAAAATCAAAAAATCTATTTTCGCGTAAACACCCATTGATCAGCATTCGAAAGCTTCGAATTGTATCGATAATTTTCACAACTAAACTCTTTTAAGTCATTTATTTTGGCGATTTCATTTTTAATGATAAACGCACTCATCAAACCGCGGGCTTTTTTGGCAAAAAAACTGATGATTTTGTATTGTCCATTTTTACTGTCTTTAAAAATGGGGGTGATAAGTTCAGCTCGCAGTTTTTCAGGTTTGACAACAGACCAATACTCATTGGACGCCAAATTAATAATTGTCGGTTTTTTCTGGACGGATAATTCACTGTTCAATTGTTCAGTGATCTTATCGCCCCAAAATTCATAAAGATTTTTTCCGCGTGAATTGATAAATCCGGTACCCATTTCCAATCGATACGCCTGAATTAAATCCAGTGGTCGCAACAAGCCGTAAAGCCCGGAAAGAATGCGTAAATGTTTCTGCGCAAAATTGAAATCTTTTGTTGAAAACGAATCGGCATCAAGTCCCGCGTAAACATCACCTCGAAATGCCAATATCGCGGGTTTGGCATTTTCCGGCGTAAAAGGTAAATGCCAATTCAAAAACCGATCAGCATTTAACACTGACAACTTTTCACTGATCGACATCAACTCGCCAATTTTGCTTGCGGGTAATTTTCGCAACTGATCAATCAATAATTGTGAATCATTTAAAAACTCTGGTTGCGAAATGTCCTTTAATTTCCATTTTGTTTCAAAATCGAGTGTTTTGGCTGGGGAGATAATAGCAAGCATATAATACAAGTCATCCGGAGTAACGGTTGGATACTAATTTCAGTTGTTGGCCTATCAAATATCCAGTCGGGTCATACCGCGCTCAACATATCCTTTGCATGTGCGATGGAAGATTCTGTTAATTTTTCGCCGCTCATCATTCGTGCAATTTCCTGCGTCCGTTCTTCGCCTTCAAGTGCAACCAATGTGCTTTGTGCCTGGTTATTTTTAATGGATTTTTGTACTTGCAAATGTTGATGACCTTTGCTCGCAACCTGTGCCAGATGAGTAACGCATAACACCTGTCCTTTTTCGCCTAATTGCCGTAATAATTTTCCAACTATCTCACCTGTTGCGCCACCTATGCCTACATCGACTTCATCAAATACCAGAGTCGGAATTGCAGAGGTTTGTGCAGTGACAACTTGTATCGCCAAACTGATGCGTGACAACTCACCACCCGATGCTACCTTTGCCAGGGATTTTGCAGCTTGACCCGGATTGGTACTAATCAAAAATTCAATATCATCCAAACCTTTGGTAGTCGCTTTATTGGCGCGCTCAATTTGCAAAGTAAAATTGGCGCTGGACATGGCCAGCAACTTAAGTTGATCATTAACCTGCGCAGCTAATTTTTTACCTGTCTTTTGTCGTTGATCTGATAACTTTGTTGCCAATTGCATAAAATGCTTCTCAGCTTGATCAACTTGTTGCTGCAATTCATCCAGCTTGCCATCACCTGCATCCAATTCGCTGAGTTCATAGCTTAATTGCAAAAATAATGTGGGTAATTCCTGTGCTTTAACACGATGTTTGCGCGCCAGATCGTAAGCCTGGGTCAAACGCTGTTCGATCAATTGCAAACGTTCCGGGTCAAGTTCAAATTTATCCATGTCCTGTACGATTTCCTGTTGTGCTTCTTCAATTTGAATTTGCGCGTTTTGCAATAATTCCTCAGCCGTTTGCAAATGTTTGGATTTGTGTTGCACCTGGCGTAATAAATTTAATGCACGATAGATATGCGAAGATAAACCCTGACGGTCGTCATTGCATAGATCAACCAGCTGCTGACAAACGGCAAGTGTGTCTTCGGCTGAAGCTAAAAGTTTTTGTTCATTTTCAAGCTTGTCGATTTCATCATCCTGAAGACCCAGGGTTTCCAATTCATCGACCTGATAACGCAACAATTGAAACCTTGCATTCATTTCTGTGCTGTTGTCACGCAAGCGTACAAAACGTTCATGTAATTCATGCCAGTGTAAAAACGCTGTGCGTACTTGTTTTGCCAATTCTGTGTGTTGTCCGAATTCATCCAACAAACGTAAGTGAGTATCTTTGTGCAAAAGCGATTGGTGTTCATGTTGGCTGTGAATATCAATCAACATTTCGCCCAGTTCCCGCAATTGTTGCAAAGTCACAGGTTGGCCATTGATATAGGATTTGGATTTGCCTTCGTTATTCACCAGTCGCCGCAAAATACATTCATTGGGTGAATCAACTTGCTGTAAATCATGCTGTACCAACCATTCCTGTGCCTGTGAAATCCGCTGGGTATCAAAAGTTGCCACAATATCCGCACGCGCCGCACCTTGCCTGACCCTGTCCGCCTCGGTTTTATCCCCCAGAGCCAGTCCCAATGCATCCAGCAAAATCGATTTACCTGCACCGGTTTCACCTGTGATCACTGTCATCCCGGCCGAAAAATCCATTTCAAGCTTATCCACCAGGGTGAAATCCTGAATACAAAGTTGTGTCAGCATATTGGCCTCACGAAAAGTTGCCTCACCAAAGGTCTCGCAAAAACATATGGCTGTTTATACAGTATTTTGACAGGGGATTCCAGAGTCGGGTGATTAATTCACTTAAGCCAACCAGCCCCGAATAAGCTGCTCGACTTTTTCGAGATCATAATTTTTCAGTGCACTGGCCAGTTGTTGGTGGCGATGTTTGCCGAGGGTTTCGGGTGGCATTTTTGTGAACAGGGCTTTCACATTACTCATATCGCCATGGGTAGCAAAATTCACCAGTGATTCCAGTTGGGGTTTTACTGCGGCAAGATCAAGCGTTTCATTTTCGGAATAATATGATTGTTGATCTGTATTGAGATTGGTGTTGGGAATATTATTTGAGTGTTTTGCGCCGGCAAATTTAATTAACGCCTGAAAAATTTCGTTAAAAGAATAAGGTTTGCCAATAAAATCCTGGAAGCCTTGCGCCATATAATATTCGCGTTCATGTTCAAGGCTTGATGCTGAAACAGCAATAATCGGTGTATTCACATAAGTCGGAATTTGACGAAGTGCTTGCAGCATTTCCAGGCCATTAAGATCAGGCATGCGAATATCGGTAAAAATTAAATCAAATTGTTTCGATGTCGATTTTTCCAAACCTTCGCGCCCATCAAACGCAAAATCAACCTGACAACCAATTTCAATTAATAGATCAACCAAAATCTGGTTGCTCGCTTTATCATCTTCAACTACCAGAACATTAACCGATTTTGTTAATTCAATAGATGTCAGGTTATTAATAAACTCATCGCTTAATTCGGTGGATTCTTCCTTAAAAGGCAGGCGTAAAAAAGCCCTGGTGCCGACACCAACCTGACTTTGTAATTGCAAACTGCCGCCCATGGCTTCTGCAAGGTGGCGCGACAAGGTTAAGCCCAAACCTGTGCCGCCAACATTTTCACCGGCCATCCCTTGTTTGAATGCAACAAATAATTCAGTTAGTTCATTTTCTGCAATGCCTGCGCCTGTGTCGCTGACAACAAATTCAATGCCGTAATGCATTTTTTGCAAATGCAAACCCACTTTTCCCTGTTCGGTAAATTTTATGGCGTTGCTTAACAGATTAATTAATATCTGCCCCAGTTTTTGTCGATCGCCTTTCACTGTGTAAGGTTTTTGCAAGCCGATTTCGACTTCAAGAGAAAGCCCTTTTGCGCGTGCACGATCTGATACTACGGTTATTACTGTTGCCACTTCCTGATGTAAATCGAAATAATCCTGTTTGATATTTAATGCACCCGATTCAATTTTGGAAAGATCCAAAATGTCATTGATTAAATCCAGTAATTTGTGACTTGAGGTTAAAATGGCGGATAGCTTTTCCCGTTGGCGCGAACCTATTTCCTTGTCGCGAATTAATAATTGCGAATATCCGAGGACCGCGTTTAAAGGGGTGCGGATTTCATGGCTCATGTTGGCCAGAAAGCGGCTTTTTGCCTGAGTAGCCGCTTGCGCCGTATCTTTTGCAATTTGCAATGCATTAATCAAATAATGTTTTTCCGAAATGTCCCGACCAATTCCCAATACGCCAATCACTTCACCCTGTAAATTTTTAATGCCTACCTTGAGTGTGTCCAATAAATGAGGAGTTGAATCTGAGGCAATCAGCCATTGCTCATATCGATGCGGTTGCTGATTGTTTTGCAAGGCCTTTTCATCGTGCAAACGAAAATTAGCGGCTACTTCTGCGGCAACCAGATCAAATTCATGTTTTCCAATAATATCGTTTTCTGTCAGCCCGAGTAGTTTGGCAAAAGCCTGATTGCAACTCAGATAATACCCCTCTGTACTTTTTAACCAAATGGGGTCGGGAATGTTGTCCAGTAAACTGCGCAAATGTTGTTCGCGTTGAAACAATTCACTTCTGGATTTTTCCAGCAATTCCTGTGCGGATTTTCTTTCGGCGATTTCATTTAACAACCAATCATTGGTTGAGCGTAATGATCGTGTGTGATATTCAATATCTTCTTCGAGTTTCTTTTGATTGCTGGCTATCAAAAAATCCTGTCGCTGTTGAGCATAAATATAGGAAAACAACAAAGCAAAAAATAGCAAGCAACAAATTAATGCGGTGATTTGTAACCAGCTCAGTATCCATCCGGATGATTTGATTTGATAAACTTTCAATTGAAAGGTTTTATCCAAAAGGTACCATGGCGTTTGCAAAATCAACTGTGTCGATGACGTTTTTTGTTCTTTTTTCCACTTACCGTTTTTATGGACAACTGAATATTTTTCATTGCCGGTATCTATTTCAACAGAAGCTATGTCCGGTGATTTTCCTGCTTGTTGTAATGCGTAATTTAACCATTGGTGCAGGTCAACACTGCCAATAACCCAGCCACGAAAATAACAATTACCTTTTTTAGTACTTAAACAATCCATCACCGGATGATAAATATAAAAGTTCGCTAACTCTGATGCTTGATTAAAATGAAGTTCACTCACAAATAATTGACGATTGCCTTTATGCTGGCTGATAAATTGGATTAAATCAGTAACGGAATTCAGTTTATAGTTATCATCCAGCGCAAAAGACCAAAACACAGGTTCCAGAGTTTGTGCTTTTAAATTTTTAATGGGTAACCAAATCAGGTTGGTTATCCATGGGCTTCGCTCCAATAATGGTTTGGCTAATTCATCAAAATCCTCTGCCGTCGGGTAAATTTTATAATAGAAGCGATTCATCACATCCATATCACGCAAGCTCAGTTCAAGACGATTATTTAATGCAGTTTGAAATCGTTGCGCTGCCAGCTCCTGTTGCTGTTTAATTTGCTTGCTTTCAATAAAATTAATTGCTGCCATAATAAAAATGGAAATTCCAGCAACGGCTGAAAGCAATAAAAAAGCCCTTGCGCCAGGATTCTTTACGCGCAAATTTTTTGAAAAGCACCAGAGCAATAAAGGCGTAAACAATAACATGCCTGCTGAATCACCCATCCACCAGGACAACCAATTATTCAGCGGTTCGTCGGTCACTATCTGTAGATGATAAAGAATCAAAGTGCCGATGCTGGATGAAATCAGGCAGCCTGCAAACACACTGATAATAAAAGGTAGAAGTTTTACGATGGATAGAGTGAAGTGATTTTCAAATAATTTTTTATTAAGGCGTGCCACTGTTACAGCCTGCAAACTATCGGCTAATGCCATTAGTGATGCATAAAAAATTAATTCGTGAAGAGGGTTTGAGAGTTGGTTAAAGTTCAATAAAAGTGTAGCCAGCAAAGACCCTGTAAAAATCGCGGGTATATAACGCCAGCCGAAATAAAAACAACTGAACAATGCCAATCCTGCAGCAGGCCAAACCAGCGTAACGCCTGAAGTAAAGCCACTCCAGGCCATACCGAATTTTGCCAGAAAAAAATAACCCGTCGTAATGCTGATTGCGATCAGCAGCGCCCGACCCGCATTCAATAATTTAATGTTCGGCATTGTCATTCAATAAGTATTGTTGCAGATGATGCGCATCCAACAATTCCGGTCGATGAAAATGATACCCCTGTACCCAGCTCACTCCCAATTCAGCCAGAATAGTCGCCACACCTTCGTGTTCAACAAACTCGGCCGTAATTTCTTTTTTCAGTGAAGACGCCATTTCAACTATGGATTTAACCATGGCGTAATGTGATGCGTCTGTATCCATATCCCGCACAAAAATTCCATCTATTTTAATTTTATCAAATACCAGTTGGTGTAAATACGCGTAGGATGCAAAACCACTGCCGAAATCGTCCAATGCAAAATGGCAACCCATATCACTCAAGCTGCGCATAAAAGATTTTGCTGCTTCGACATTAATAATGGCTTCTGTCTCGGTAACTTCAAAACAAATCTTCTGCGGTGGTATTTTGAAGTCCTGTAATTTTGTTGAAATAAATTGTGAAAATGCCAGATCACGGATGCTGATAGCGGAAAGATTGATTGAGATAAGTTCAATTTTGTTTAGCAAAACAGGGTTATTTGCAAAAAATTCAAAGGCCGCATTAACAACCCATCGATCCAACTTGCCGATCAAATGCAATCTTTCGGCAGGACGAATAAATTCGATAGGGTATATGATTCTATTTTGATTGCTGTCCCATAACCTAAGCAAAATTTCCATCCGGTACGATTTTTCCTGTTGTGGCTGGATATTTTCAACAAACTGAAAAAAAAGACGGAAAGAGTTTTCCTTTAACGCATCGACCAATCGCGATGCCCAATTAATGCTTTCACGCTGACTGGATTTTTCATTAAGTGCATCATTGAACGTACGAATAATACCGCGACCTTCATTCTTGGCTAAATAAAGTGTTTCATCCGCTTGCAGCATCACCTGGTCAAAACTGTAAATTTTATCTGAAAGCTGGATGGCACCTATTGATGCTTCAAGATTGAATTGTTTTTCTTCCCATTGAAAACTGAAATCGTGTAAATGATTCAAAATGGTTTGTGCCAGTGCCATACCTTTGGTGCTTAACACTATCGGGGAAACCACCACAAATCTGTCGCCGCCGATTCGGGCAAAAAAATCTTCGCGCGATAGCAGCCCGGAAATTGAATCGGCAAATTGCCTTAATAATTCGTCTCCAGCCACACTGCCACAGCTTTCATTAATTAAACGGAACCTGTCTATATCAATTAATAAAAAAGTGGCGGCTGATGAATCCAGCTGGATACGTGCCAACAACTCGGAAACGTGGCTTTCCAGCGCATTGCGATTGTACAGTCGCGTGACAAAATCATGTGTGGCCAAATAATTCAGCCTGTCTTGCATATAGCGGCGTTCATTGATTTCTTCGCGTAAATGGCGGTTGGCCAATGTCAACTCAGCGGTGCGTTCGCGCACTTTTGTTTCGAGTGCACGATTAAATGATTGCAATTCTGCAAGCATTTGCTTGCGTTCCAAATGGTAATTGACTCGCGCTTTTACTTCGTCGGCATTAATGGGTTTGGTAATGTAATCCGCTCCGCCCACTTGAAATCCCAAACTGATATCGTCGGTGCGGGCGGTCACAAAAATAATGGATATGGCGGCGGTATCCGGATTGGCTTTCAATCTTTTACAGACTTCAAAACCATTAATGTCGGGCATCATAATGTCCAGCAAAATCAAATCAGGATTTTGTTTTGCCGTAATTTCCAATGCGCGCTCACCCGAAGTTGCCACCAGTAACTGGCAATTGAGGTCTTCAAGAATGGCGCTTAAAACATCAAGATTTTCAGGGGTATCATCCACAAGCAGAATACTTGCCCGAGCAGACATGACATATCCTCTTATCTGTTTTTTATCTCTGGATAATAGCAGAAGCGAGATGAATAGCTACGAATCAAATCAGTCAATCTTGTCTACACTTAGGTTGGTCTTTTTTGGATTACTTTATGTTGCCTGTGTTCCGCCCAGCTATTCTATTAATGAATAAACTACGCTACACCCCCAAGTTAGTGTTAATTGCGCTATTGTTTTTATTGCCATTAGCGGGTGCTGGTTATTTTATTTTGGAAGCCAATTTAAGAAGTCAGAATCTTGTTCGGCAGGAATTGGTGGGAACATCATTTACGCGGCCAGTGTTTGATCTTCTGACAGCGGTTCAGGAACATCGCTGGCAAACTGGATTGGTGCTTACGGATGCTGAACCTGATCAAAACCAGGTGATTGAAATTCAGCAACGAATTAATCACGTGATTCAGAAATTAAATCAGATGCAGCAGGAACACGCCTCGTTGATTTCGGCGACTGACTGGCAATCCATAAAAAATAACTGGATGAATCTGCAAAAACAAAACTCTCCATTGAAGGCTTACAGTCAACATACTGAACTCATTCGCCAATTAACCCTGCTGATCACCAATATCAGTCGTAATTCCAATTTAACTCTGGATCCTGAAGTTAATAGTTATTTTTTGATGAGTGCATTGGAATTTCGTTTGCCACTGATGGCTGAGTCTTTGTGGCAGGCAAAAGCCTCGGGCGCTTACTGGTTATCAGATGCAGAAATTGATATTGCTGAACAGGAAGATATGGCTGTCAAGCGTAACCGTATACAGGAAATTCTTGGTAATTTTAATATGGATCTGAATGAGGTCATTTCTGTAGATGCAACAGCCAAACTTGCCGCACTAAAAGATCCGATTATTCAGAAAACCGAAATGTTATTAGGTTTTATGGAAGAGGAATTTATCGAACGGGAAAATATTCCCGATAATATGATTGCCCGACATCATCAAATGACATCTCAAAGTATAACGCTGGTCTATCATGCCGCTACCCAACTGGCAGATCAACTGGATGCGGTCTTGTTAAAACGTTTGTACGAAACACAGAATCAATTGTTGATTCAATTATTTTTCGTTGTAATTGCGGTCTTGATTGCCTTGTATTTTTTTATTGGCATGTATCTTTCATCTTTTAATACATTAAAAATGGCTCTACAAGCCTCTGATCAAATTGTACAGGGTGATTTAACGGCAGAATTTATATCCGGTACCCATGACGAATATGGCGTTCTTCTGGAAAAAATATTAAAGACTTTACAAAAATCACATGTGGCATTAATCGCCGAATTGCCTATAGGCGTGTTTGTTACCGACGCGGCGGGAAATTGCACTTACACAAATCACACCTGGCAAAAAATTTACGGACTGAGTTTGGCAGAAAGTTTGGGCACTGGCTGGAGTGATCAAATACACCCTGATGATCGTGACTTGGTATTTTCGCAATGGTTGTTTACTGCCAGAAATAAAGAAAATTTTTCAATGGAATTCAGGGTGGTAAGAAAGGACGGCAGTATTCGTTATGTACATTCGCAGGCAAGCGAAATTCATCGAAACCAATTTTTAGACAGTGGATTTGTGGGCAGTGTAGAAGACATTACCGAACGAAAAACAATGTTAGACGAATTACAAAAGGCGGTTGTACAAGCCAATGCTGCCACAAGAGCCAAGAGTGAATTTTTGGCAAATATGTCGCATGAAATTCGAACGCCTATGAATGCAATTATTGGGTTGGCACGTTTGTGTTTGGGTACAGAGCTCAATGCCAAACAACGTGACTATATTGAAAAAGTATTTTATTCAGGTCAGTCCCTTCTTGGCATTATCAATGACATTTTGGATTTTTCAAAAATTGAAGCGGGCAAACTGGAAATGGAAAATATTCCATTTTATTTACAGGAAGTACTGTCGCGTACGCAAAGTATGATGGAGCCCAAGGCGGAAGAGAAAGGCTTATCGCTCAATATTGCATTTGATTCCATACCGAGTCGATTAGTGGGTGATCCGCTGAGATTAAATCAGGTGTTATTAAATTTGGTGAGTAATGCAATCAAATTTACGTCACAAGGACAGGTAAAAATAACAGTGAAGTTGTTGGAAGCAACAGATGACCATTTGCGTCTGGAATTTTCCGTACAAGATTCCGGTATAGGTATGTCACCGGAACAATGTAGCAAATTATTTCAGTCATTTGTGCAGGCAGATACCAGTATTACCCGTCAGTTTGGTGGAACCGGTTTGGGTTTGGCAATTAGCAAAAATTTGGTGGAATTAATGAAGGGGCATATTCGTGTTGAAAGCGAATTAGGCGTCGGAACACAATTCTATTTCGATGCACTTTTTGGTCGCGCTCCGGTTGACACCAGTGAAGAACATCAAGCTGCTTATAAAATATCGACATTGAAAGGATTGGAAGGCATTAAAGTATTACTTGCGGAAGATAACTTTATCAATCAACAAGTCGCACAGGAAATTCTAAGCCAGGCCGGTATGCAGGTATCGATTGCCAATAATGGACTGGAAGCGATTGATTTGGCACAACAAGAAAATTTTGATGTGATTTTGATGGATATGCAAATGCCGGTAATGGATGGCGTTACTGCCACTATGGCGATAACACGTTTGGAAAATTACAAAGATATCCCTGTAATTGCCATGACTGCCAATGCTATGAAAGTAGATCGTGAAGAGTGTTTTAAAGCGGGTATGGTGGACCATGTGCCCAAACCGGTGGATCCGGAAAAATTATTTGCTGCTTTGTTGCATTGGGTAAAGCCTCGTGCAAAAAATGAAACACAACAGACGCCATTTACTGTCGAGAATGATCCGTTAAATGCATTTGGCGATTCCGGAGGATTTGAAGAGTGTGAAACATATGGTGAATTTGAATCCACCATTCCTGTGACCAATGTGACGCCCATAAACAATGCTGCACCGGGCGAATTACCCGATTTTATTCCCAACATTGATATTGAAGGTGTATTAAAACGCCTGGGCGGTAATCGCGCCTTTGTTCACAAACTATTGCTTTCGTTTGCAAAACAAAATGCCGAAACCGGTAATCAACTACTGGAAGCAATAGCATCCCAAAACTGGGAAGTAGCAGAGCGTATTAGTCACACCTTGAAAGGCACTGCTGGCACTATAGGTATTATGACTGTATCAGTAACAGCAGGTGAATTGAATCAAGCATTGAAAGAAAAAAAATATCATGACGTAGAGCAATTAGCACAAGCATTTAAACAATCCCTTGATCAGGTGATTTCAGGTTTGCAGATTTTATGTTGACGGAGTCTGTTATGAAATATGTTTTGGCAGTAATTATTTTTTTATTTTGTTCGCCAACAACATTGGCTATCACTACTAACTGGAATGGATTTATGAGTCTGGTTGGTGGTGAGACTTTATCCGGTGATGTCAATCAAGAAAATTATATGGGTAAGGATTGCCCTTGTTTTATTGCGGACTACCATGAAGGTGGAATTTACGAATACCAAAAATTTTCACTCGAAAATGAATCGCGCATAGGTGGGCAGCTTAATCTTGGTATTACAGATGACTTTTCATTTGTAACCCAATTGGTTGCACGCGAGGGCGATCTGAATGTGAGTTGGGCTTATGTCTCCTGGAATTTCCAACCCGATTGGACTTTACAATTAGGAAAAAAACGCATTCCACTTTATTCCAAATCCGAAATTCAGGATGTGGGCTTTGCTTATGATTGGATCCGGCCACCACAAACTTTATATGGTTGGGAAGTGTCGGGTTACAACGGAATTAATTTACGCTACACCGGTCAATGGCAGCAGTGGGATCTAACCGCTAATATTTTTTATGGTAATGATGAAGTCAAGGACTCAGGATATTCACGAATTTATAATTTGATAAAACAAGATGTGAAATGGAAAAATATTCGCGGCATTGAATTGTCAGCAATTCATGATATTTATACATTACGTTGGGTATATATGAGTTCCGATAATGCGTTAACCGATAAGCCCTTTAGTCATGATTATCTGCCTGTTGTTAAACAGGATGTGATGGGATTTGCGTTGGATGTAGATTTTGAAACCTGGTTTATCTTGAGCGAATTAAATCTAAATCAACGCAATAATTCAGCAGGCGGATACGAAATCAAAGCTCCGGCAATAATGCTGGCTGTAGGTAAACGCTGGAATGATTGGACATTGCTGGGCAGCAGTTCACGTTTTTGGGAAACATCTTCGAATACCAACAATTATGAGCCTGAACGATTTATTAATACCTCACTTACATTGCGTTATGATTTGAACACGTCACAATCGATCAAAGTACAAATCGATAGACTCAGTGATCAATCTCAGTTTGATTTTGTAGGCGATACCAACGTTTTATCTTTTGCCTACGACTGGGTATTTTGAGGTGGCTGAAATGAAAAAAATCCTTGGACTACTCATCTTGCTGAGCCCTGTGTCAATTGCTGATGTTGCAGTGATTGTGCATCCTGCGAACACCCAGGCATTTGATAAATTATCCATCAGCCGATTATTTTTAGGTAAAGACAAAACGCTTGCGAATAAAGAAACAGCCTATTTAATTGCGCTACCCGAAAACTCGCCGACAACTCTGGAGTTTAATGCCAGAGTACTCGATAAAAATGCCAAGCAATTAAAATCGCATTGGTCACGTTTGGTATTCACCGGTAAAGGTGTGCCGCCCAATGAAATGGCTTCGGATACAGAGGTGATCAATGAGATCAAAAAGAATATTAATGCTATAGGTTATATTGACGCTGCTGCTGTAATCCCGGGCGTAAAAGTGGTAGCCGTTTTTTAAAGCCATTGCATAATAAATAATCCTGCAGCCAAACCGATTAGCGCAATCAGCGTTAGCTGGGCCAATCGCAAACGATGTTCCTGCCTTGCTTGACGTAATTGCACATCACGTAACTGTTTTAATTGATCTGAAATGGCCGGTAGCTCTTGTAATCCACTGAATATTAACTGTGGCACCTGCGGAAACTTCTCCATCCATTCTGGCGCGTAGCGTTTTAATTCTTTCCATAAACTTTTCGGATGAAAACGATTTTTTAGCCAGCGCTCCAAAAACGGATGCGCGGTTTGCCAGAGGTCCAGATCCGGATAAAGCTGTCTGCCTAAACCTTCGATATTCAACAGTGTTTTTTGCAACAACACTAATTGAGGTTGTACTTGCATATCAAAACGGCGTGCAGTTCGGAACAAACTCAACAGAACATTACCAAAAGAAATATCTTTCAGCGGTTTTTCAAAAATCGGCTCGCAAACTGTGCGTATTGCCGCTTCCAAATCACCTATACGTACAGTGGCAGGCACCCAACCGGATTGCACATGTAATTCGGCTACCTGTCTGTAATCGCGGCGGAACATGGCTAATAAATTGCGCGCAAGATAATACTGGTCTTCTTTATTGAGCGACGCCACAATCGCCATATCCACTGCCATATATTGCGGGCTTTGCGGGTTTTCGCGCGAAACAAAAATATTACCCGGGTGCATGTCTGCATGAAAAAAATTGTGCTCAAAAACTTGCGTGAAAAATATTTCCACACCGCGTTCGGCCAAACATTTCAAATCGGTGTTCTGTGCATTAAGTTGTTGCAGATCAGTTACCGGAATTCCGTAAATTCGCTCCATCACCAACAAGTTGGAACGGGTAAACGGCCAGATAATTTCCGGCACATAAAGCAATGGAGAATTTAAAAAATTGCGACGCAGTTGTGATGCGTTGGCCGCTTCACGTTGTAAATCCAATTCATCGAAAATAGTAATGCGGTAATCTTCAACAATTTCAACAGGCCGTAACCGTCTACCATCCTGGCTGAATTTTTCGATGAGCCTGGCGATTATCAATAATAATTGAATATCTTGCTCAATGACTTTTTCAAGATTGGGTCGCACCAATTTGATAATCACTTCCCTGCCATCCATTAACTTGGCCGCATGAACCTGTGCAATAGACGCTGATGCCAAAGGTGCCGCTTCAAAGTGAGCAAAAACGGTATTGATCTCCACACCCAGTGATTGCTCCAGTAATTGACGAAACACATCGTTATCAAACGGGGCAACCTGGTCTTGCAGATAGCTCAATTCCTGAGCTATGTCCTGCGGGATCAGATCAGGGCGAGTAGATAACAGCTGACCGAATTTAATAAAAATGGGTCCAAGATCTTCAAGTGCATGACGTAAAGCTTCACCTCGCGGTAAATGCTTTCCCGGAACCAGACGCATCCAGGCCAATGCCAATTTAACGCCTATGGGAGTGTTAGCGGGTAACAGTTTGTAAAGTTTGTATATTGCCAATACCCGGAGGATTTTGAATAAACGAAAAAAAACCATCACTCGTTATGCTCTCTGGTGTTGATGAGTTTGGCGCATCATACCTCAAAACTTCCGTTGAATCTGCAATAATTCAAGAAGTTCAATTTTATGTATTGTTGTAAAAAGTATTATTTTGGTGATTTTGTGTAGATCAATGCTGCAAAAAATAACACGCGCAAGTTGATTGTTGCGACACCGGGGCCATAGGATTTTTTGCCATTACTATGGTGTAACAAAAATTTATAAAAAATGCACAAAACAATTTACCGACACAATACTCTTTACCCAAAAATAAATAATCAATAAAAACAATCACTTTATGTATTCCGCTCCCCATTAATTTTGATTGCGACGACAAATTTTCAGTCGATATTTTTTTTTGCTTAATAAAAATTTCATTAAACAAGTTCATTCTTTAATTGAGTCAAACGAAATTTAATTTCAGGCTCAATTTTTGCTGATCATTTTGTTGTTAAAACTCATCAGGATGATTTGGCGCCGGTTTTGGTTTTTTGTTGTCTTAACCTTGAGGGATTCATCATGTGCAAAAAGTTATTGATTAATATTTCTATTGCGGTATTTATTTTTTTATCCAATGTTGCAGTAGCAGTTCAATGTAGTCTGGAGATAAGCAGCCAATGGAATACTGGCTATACGCTAGCGGTTAATGTCACCAATAATACGGATCAACCTATGACAGAGTGGCAGGTAAATATTAATTTTGCAGAAGCTCCGGTGATTGAAAATAGCTGGGGTACTGAAATATTAATTCAAGGCAATGGTATTCAAGCAAGAAATATGAGTTGGAATGGCAGTCTTGTTTCCGGACAAACTGCCAGCTTTGGTATGTTGGGAAGACACAATAATGATTTTGTGCTGCCCACCTGCGTCGATGCAACTATGGAACCGGATATAGAACTGATCACAGATCGCAGTTTGTTTGTGCATGACAAGGCAACCCTGGATGCTGCAGATTTCAGTTTGAATGCGGTATTGAATCAGTTGGCTGCACAATTTAATCAGCAAAATTTGCAAAATCCTACCAATGCGAGTGAAATTTTTGCCCGTTTCTGGGACACACAAAACATGCCACCGGGAATGGTTGTCGGCGGTGACAAATGCACAGGCAGTTTGAATGGGTTTGCATTGGAGTGCCGCCCTGCGGAGGGCATACAGGCAAGTGATCCGGAGAGATTTATCAATAGTTATATTCCAATTGCGCTGGTGAACCGATTTGATTTGCGCGATAAAGAAAATTTTAATAATTGCGGTGAATACAGGATTGTCTACGCACTCAAACAAGCGGGAATTTTTGGTCGCAATTTTATTATTTTTGAAGCGCAATTACCCAATCCAACACAAGGACAAGCGACAGGGTGCATGGCTTATGCGCGTTTTTGGTCCAGACTAAGTCTTGAAGAAGATCCACAAATTCGTGCGCAGGCATTGCATCGTTTTTATTTTGAAGGATTGGTTGACTCAGGAATTCCTGCAGTGATTCATGTAGATCATTATTCTGCCGGGCAAGTCAGAACCAATCAATTTTTGGATTCCAGTTGGAACCTGAAAGAATTCAAAACCGAAATCAACTCACAGGGGCTGAGTGTGATCGCACCGGTTACAGTGAAAAGCAATCCGGTTGCCGATTTGTTTAACGCCAGTCG
Source organism: uncultured Cellvibrio sp. (assembly GCA_946481095.1). Next base: position 28,298 of record CAMLML010000025.1, on the reverse strand, counting down.
TAATGATGCACAGGCACTTGCATTTCAATCGGAATTTATTGTGAATCTGGATTCTTTGCTGATTGATTTCGATCATTTTTCCTTGACTAACAGTGATCAACATAATAATGGGCAAAGTCATGCCAGTGGCCCATTAACCAGTGAAAATTTTTATGCGATCCCTGTTTTTGCAGTGTCGGCAACTGATTTTCGGCGCGCACTGGATGACAAGTTAAACCAGGTTAATTCACCCTTGACTGCAGAGCAGGTGATTAATCGCGCGACAGCAATGACTTGTGCGGGTTGTCATCAACCCTTTCAATTTGGATTAACAGGTACAAATGCCATTGGCCCAGGTGAGTCGTGGCCGAATTCGGCAGGATTTATTCATGTCAGTGAATTTCTGGATGGAGAAAATAAATTTATTATTTCCAATGCGCTGAAAGATGTTTTTTTGCCAGTGAGATTGCGTGAGATTGAAAATTATTTGAAGGAGTTTAACGGTGTTGAGGCTGTTAGCAGTTCATTCAGGCTCTCACCTTCGTTCAAATTGAACAAAAAAACCAATAGTAAGCGTTCGGGATAATCGATGTTGGTCTTTGGCACCTGTAACTTGACGAGCACCCCGCATCGGCAACTTACCAGGTGCCATTTTTTATGATCGTGTCATAAGCAAATTAATTTTTGCGCTCAATCGATCAACTGCCAGACTTAATTCATCGACGTGTTGATAAAAACTTTCCAATTCAATTTTGGAAGGGATGGCTTGTAATTCTTCGGTGATAAATTCCGAAGTCAGGCGTTGGGCAGTTTGAGTGCGAGTTTTGGCCCAGTTTATTTTGCTGCGTAGCATTTGTGCCATTTGATGGCCGATTAAATCACCAAAAATTTGCGTGAGCATTTCTTCCCAATCTATATCAAGCTGCTGCAGAATTTTTTGCAGCTGCGCCAGAAATTGTAAATCGCCCATCACGGTTACACCGGAATCCTTTAGATTGTGCACGGGTGTTTGTGAGATTTGTGCAAGTGCGATGAGCGAGCCGGAAAGCCGCGTATCGACTTCACCATCCCATTGGTTCATCAGGCGAATGGATTTTTCTTGAATTAATATTTTAATGGTTGCTGGTGGCGTGGTGATTTGCAGTGAGAGAATTTTTCCTTCGCAAACTGACAATGCATTTTGTGTGGCCGGATCATATTGCAATGCATTGTTAATACATTTTTCTGCCGCCGCAAGACCGGCACTGGTGAGCATATTGATCAAGGTTTGATTCCCTTGTGCAAGGCCACTATTCCGCCAGTCATATTGTGAAATTCTGTATTCACAAATCCGGCTTCATTCATCATGGATTTCAATGTTTCCTGATCAGGGTGCATGCGAATGGATTCGGCGAGGTAGCGATAACTGTCGGCATCCTGCGTCACCAGTTTTCCCATAAAAGGTAAAATTTTAAATGAATAAGTATCGTAGGCTTTGCTGAGTAACTCATTTTGTGGTTTGGAAAATTCCAGTACCAACAAACGTCCACCCGGTTTCAATACGCGCAACATGGAACGCAATGCAAGATCTTTATCGGTGACATTGCGCAAACCAAATGCAATGGTAATGCAGTCAAACGTGTTATCGGCAAAAGGTAAAAATTGTGCGTCGCATTGCGAATAGGCCAGATTACCGGCAACACCGCGATCAATTAATCTGTCGCGTCCCACATTCAACATGGATGAATTGATATCCGCCAAAACCACTTGCCCTTTGTCGCCAACCAGTTTTGAGAATTGATAACTCAAATCGCCAGTACCACCGGCGATATCCAGTACTTTATGCCCTGGCCTGACAGCAGAAGCTTCGATGGTGAGTCGCTTCCACAAGCGATGAATACCTGCTGACATCAGGTCGTTCATCAAATCGTATTTGGCGGCGACAGAATGAAACACCTGGGCAACCCGCTCGGCTTTTTCTTCAACGGGAACTTGCTGATAACCAAAGTGGGTGGTTTTTTGTTCGGTCATATTAATGGCCTGCAATTGGGTAAATGCGAAAAAGACAGGCCGCATTGTACAATGCGACCAATCAACAGGTCACAGGATATTGAATATCTCATCATGTTTCGTCAAATCAGTACCAACACTTTTCTTATGGTTACAGCTTTTTTCATGGCTTTGCCATCTTGCGCCAATCAATTAAAACCTTTTACAACCGATGGCTGTTCATTGTGGATGGATGGCCCACCTTTATATCCCAATCTTTGGCGGCACTGTTGTGTGGCGCATGATTTGGCTTATTGGCAGGGCGGAAGCAAAGAACAGCGTCTGGCTGCTGATAATGCTATACAGGCTTGTGTACTTCAGGCTGCGGATAGCAAGGGTATGGCGAATTATATGCACGGCATGGTCCGTTGGGGCGGCAGCCCTTATTGGATGAATTATTATCGTTGGTCTTATGGCTGGAATTATTGGGAGGGATTTAAACCGCGAGGTTATAAAATTCCCACTGTAGAAGAACAACAACAAATTAATCAGCTTTTACCAGCGGCGATACAGTTGATAGTGGATGACGCCAAAAAGTATCCGCCCGAAAAAATGGTGGATAAATTACGTGATGCTATTCAGCAGGAGTAAACAATATTTTTTGAAAAGTTGTGTATCGAATAAAAATCAATTATCGAAATATAAAAAAACCTCGCTGAGTTTTCAGCGAGGTTTTTTATTTAACGAAAAATTAATTACCTGTCAAACCATCTGCAAAACCTTGTAACGCAGGTTTGGGTTGGAAGTTCGCGTCAAATAATAAAGGCCAATCAGGTTCTGATGCGGTGTTCAGCCAGCTATCGGTATCCCAAACACCCCACACACTGATGCCCCCTCGTTGTGATGCAGGAACTGCACGCAAATAAGCGGCAACAATTTGACGATAACGTTCTTTTTGACGAGTGGCGGCCTCAGTTGTCAAACTGGTGTACACAGGTGCTGATGAGTTGTATTTGTTATTCACACGCACATCCAGCTCGGTGATTTTGACTTTCAATCCACGATCAGCAATCGCTTTCATTGCAGCTTCAATTGTGCTGGTACTTGGCCAATCCAAAAGCACATGCATTTGGAAACCAACACCGGTAATCGGGACATTGCGTGATTTCAATCCATCAACCAATGCGTAGAGATTAGTTGTTTTTGCTCCGCCATTTTCAATGTTGTAATCGTTGTAATAAAGATCTGCCACAGGGTCTGCTGCGCGGGCATTGATAAATGCCTGATCAATATAATTGACGCCCATTTTTTGATAGAACACTGAATTACGGAATCCATTCACTGCAGAAGAATCACCATCTTCGGCCAGGGCTTCGTTAACAACATCCCAACTATCAACTTTTCCGGAGAAATGTGAGGCGATAGTTTGCACGTGAGTTTTGAGCATAGCCGCAAAATCGCCGGAATAATTTTTCATAAACGAAGGTACTTGATAATCAGAATGCCAAATCAACGCATGACCATGCATGCGAATACCATTTCTTGAAGCGAAAGTAATTAAGTCATCTGCCTGAGTGAAATTAAATGTATTTTCCGATGGATGCAGATAACTCATTTTCATAATATTACCCGCCGTGAATTGATTGAAGTGCGGGAAGACAACGGCTTGTTGCTGCGCACTGGTTCCACTGCTGATAATGCTGTTATTTTCATTGCCTGCATTCACTGCCACGCCAATCGGGAAGTTGGCCAGTGCTTTCAAACTGGTTACGCCACTGGCTGTAGAGCTGGAAGAACTTCGCGATGAACTGGAGATAGAAGAACTTCTTGAACTGCTGGAAAGTGATGAACTGCGTGACGAACTGGAAAGAGAAGAGCTTCTGGAGCTCGACACGGATGAGCTACGTGAACTGCTGGAAATCGATGAGCTGCGTGATGAGCTTCTCGACGAGCTGGAAATAGACGAGCTTCTTGATGAACTTCTTGAGCTCGAAACAGAGGAGCTTCGTGAAGAACTGGAGGCAGAGGAAGATCTTGAACTTGAGCTTAAGGGCTGTGAACTTGCTGTTGTTGAGCAAACTGAGCCTTGCACAACAGGTTTTTCTGCCGCGCCGGTTTTACTCCCCAAAAATCCAAACATAACTGATTGGTTTGGTTGGATAACACTGTTCCAGGACATGGGACTGGCCGCATAGGGATTGGAGCCTGTCACATTTGCGTTCCAGAAACTGGTCACTCTGTTATTGGACGCATATTGCCAATTAACGGACCAGGTATTTATAGCAGTGTTGGTGTTGTTAGTGATAGTAATAGCGCCCTGAAAACCAGTACTCCATTCATTCACCACTGAATAAGTACAAATAGCCGCATAACTTGAAGAGGCTATTGCCAGTACTGCAGTGCTGGCAAGTGCCGAAAAAAAACTCTTTAATAGTGTTGTCATCTTATATCTCCGATTTTTTATTTATTCTGGGCCCGATCATATTGAGAATTTGTCGGGCAACAAACCACTTCGTCACTACGAAGAATGCAGGGCCGGAAATAATAGTCTTTTTTACCCTATCCTGATAGTGAGCCGTTTTGATCTACCGCTCAATATTCAATAAACATTTTCACAGGTTTTTTGTGAGATTTTTCCTACAAGAAATTCCGATATTTGCCACTGGGCACCAATTTCAACGCGAGTAAAATGGGTAGCACAAGGACAGTAGCTCCAACAGGACGTAAGAGCTAAAGGATTTGTACTTCAGGACGAAGTGATGAGGATGTAGATGGAAAAGCAGGACGCAAATGGTTCAGGATGAACCCTTGCAAGGAAGACAGCCCGGGCAGGACGCGAAGGCTAAAGGACCAGCACTTCAGGAAGCAGTGCATAAATGGAAACGAAAGGGAGGCAGGACGCCAATGGGATCAGGATGAACCCAATACCCGGCAGGAAGCACAGGGAGCCAGCAGGATGCGGCTCCCTTTTTTCTTTTCTCCGCTGTAGACTGGCCGCTACTTTTCAAGCTTATTCCGATTATGAAAATCCTTATCACCGGTGGTGCCGGCTTCATAGGCTCAGCCGTTGTTCGTTACATCATCAACCACACTCAGGATAATGTCGTTAATCTCGACAAACTCACCTACGCTGGCAATCTGGAATCGCTGGCATCAGTTTCTGTCAGTGATCGCTACGCATTCGAACAAGTCGATATTTGTAATCGTCAGGAATTGGATAGAGTTTTTGCGCTGCATCAACCCGATGCGGTTATGCATCTCGCTGCTGAAAGCCATGTTGACCGCTCTATCGATGGCCCCGCTGCTTTCATCGAAACCAATATTATTGGCACTTATCAATTACTCGAAGCCGCAAAAGACTATTGGAAAAATTTCAATGACAATCGCAAAGCGGTCTTTCGTTTTCATCACATCTCGACAGATGAAGTCTATGGCGATCTTGAAGGTCCTGAAGATTTATTTACTGAAACCACGCCCTATGCGCCCAGCTCGCCTTATTCCGCGAGTAAAGCCAGCTCTGATCATTTAGTGCGTGCATGGAAAAGAACCTACGGTTTACCGGCCATTGTTACCAATTGCTCAAACAACTACGGGCCGTATCACTTTCCCGAAAAATTAATTCCGTTAATGATTTTAAATGCGCTCGAAGGAAAGCCATTACCCGTTTATGGCAAAGGCAATCAAATTCGCGATTGGTTATTTGTAGAAGATCACGCGCGCGCGCTCTACAAGGTTGTAACAGAAGGTAAAGTTGGCGAGACCTACAACATCGGCGGACACAACGAAAAACAAAATATCGATGTGGTTCATAAGATTTGTGAACTGTTGGATGAGTTGCAACCCGCGAAAAATCTTCCAATCAAATCCTACAAAGAATTAATCACCTTTGTAAAAGACAGGCCAGGCCATGACATTCGTTATGCCATAGACGCCAGCAAAATCAAACGTGAATTGGGTTGGGTTCCGGAAGAAACTTTTGAATCCGGAATTCGCAAAACAGTGCAATGGTATTTGAATAATTTGCAATGGGCTCATCGTGTGCAAGATGGCAGTTATTATCGCGAAAGACAGGGAATTAAAGCATAAAATGAAAATACTGATTACCGGTGCATCTGGACAAATCGGCAAGCATTTAACAGCCCAGCTAAAAAATAGTGCGTACACTATAGTTGCACTTGACCACCAACAATTAAATATTGTTGACCCAGATAAAACTTTCGATGTGATGCAAAATCATCTACCGGATTTGGTCATTAATCTGGCCGCATATACCGCTGTAAATCTTGCAGAAGAGAATATTCAGGAAGCTTTTTCAGTTAATCATCATGGTGCCGAAAATATTGCAAAAGCATCCGCCAAAATAAATGCACCCATCATTCATTTGTCAACAGATTACGTTTTTTCTGGCGAAAAAGAATCTGTTTATGATGAAGATGATGTTCCTAATCCCATCAATATCTACGGAAAAAGTAAATTAGCCGGTGAAATTGCTGTAGCCACGCAAAACCCCAAACATATTATTCTGCGAACTTCATGGGTTTTTAGCAGCGAAGGCAAAAATTTTTTTAAAACTATTCTGGGACTTGCAAAAAAAGAAGATGATATTTTTGTTGTGTCTGACCAATTTGGCGGCCCGACATATGCAGGAGATATAGCGACCACTATTATAAAGATATCGGAAGAAAGCCGACATTTTTCATCAAATGATTGGGGCATTTACCACTATTCAGGCACACCCTATGCTTCATGGTATGAATTCGCCCAGGAAATTTTTCAACAAGTAAAGTTACAGGATGATGAAATCTATTTACCCAAAATATTATCCATAACATCCGACCAATACCCTGGCAAAGCCATCCGCCCTCGAAATTCCCGCTTGAACAATCAAAAGATAATCAGCAAATTTGATATTCAACCCTGTAATTGGCGCTACAAATTGCAACAACTCCTGACAGCTGGTGCGATTAATATCGCGACTCGTTAGAATGGCTCCTTTTTTAACAAAAACTCTCTATGAAATTAATTGATACCAATATCGATGACGTCAAAATTATCATTCCCGATGTGCATCATGACAACAGAGGCTTCTTTTTCGAAAGCTTCAATCAAAAAACTTTCGAACAATTAATTGGAAGAAACATTAATTTCGTACAAGACAACCACTCCAAATCACACAAGGGCGTACTCAGGGGGCTCCACTATCAGGAAGAACCCATGGCACAAGCCAAACTTGTCAGGGTAGTTGTTGGCGAGATTTATGATGTGGCCGTCGACATACGCGCCAATTCGCCGACCTATCAAAAATGGACAGGCCACAAAATCTCAGCTGAAAATCATTACCAGGTGTGGATACCCGAAGGCTTCGCACACGGTTTTTATGTTTTATCTGAGTCGGCCGAGGTCGAATATAAGACAACAAACTTCTATTCCCAACAACATGAGAGGTGTATTGCTTGGAATAGTGAGGGGCTGGGGATAGAATGGCCGCCTTTTGAAAAGCCGACTTTGTCGGTTAAAGACAGAGGAGTTGACTAAGGATTTATATGCAAAACACTAAGATAATCGTTATTGGATTGGGTTACGTTGGACTGCCTCTTGCGGTTGAATTTGGAAAAAAATTTGAAACCATAGGCTTTGACATTAACCAAGCCAGAGTTAACGAGTTACTGGATTTTAAAGATAGAACCTTAGAAGTTACTCCTGACGAGCTTCGTGGCTCTCCTCTGCTGCGTTTCACAACCGATAAATCAAAAATTAAAGGTGCGAACTTTTATATAGTGACCGTGCCTACACCCATAGACGACAGCTACCATCCCGATTTGACTCCTCTCGAAAAAGCATCAACTTTACTAGGCGAGGTCATTGAAAAGGGATCTGTTGTAATTTATGAATCGACAGTTTACCCCGGGTGTACGGAAGAGATTTGTGTACCGATCATTGAAAAAATTTCGGGCTTGAAATTCAATCAGGATTTTTTCGCTGGCTACAGTCCTGAAAGGATTAACCCAGGCGATAAAGAAAGAAAACTTACCAACATAGTAAAAATCACATCGGGTTCAACACCAGAAATCGCTGAGCGTGTGGATAGTCTATATCGTCAGATACTTACCGTTAGTACACATAAAGCAAGCTGCATAAAAGTCGCAGAGGCTGCAAAGGTAATTGAGAACACGCAGCGGGATCTGAATATTGCTTTAGTAAATGAACTGGCGTTGATCTTCAATAAGATTGGTATAGATACGTTAGAAGTTCTGGAAGCCGCCGGAACCAAGTGGAATTTTTTACCATTTCGTCCAGGGTTGGTTGGTGGGCACTGTATAAGCGTGGACCCCTATTACTTAACTCACAAAGCGCAGCAAGTGGGTTATTACCCTCAAGTTATTTTGTCAGGCCGTCGCGTTAATAATTCAATGGGATCTTTTATAGCTGATTCAGTTGTAAAAATGATGACTAAACGCAAATCGCAGGTTGTAGATGCCCGAATTCTGATTATGGGATTAACTTTTAAAGAAAACTGTCCTGATTTACGCAACACGGGTGTTGTCGACATAATTGAGGAGATGAAGACATATAACACTCAGGTTGATGTCTATGATCCTTGGGCTGATCTTGAAGAAGCTCAGCATGAGTACGGACTTAAATTAATCCGTCAACCTCAAAAAAATACTTACGATGCAATAATTGTTTGTGTAGCACATAGCCAGTTCAAAGACATGGGCGCTGATGGAATTCGTACTTTAGGTAAATCTAATCATGTGCTTTTTGATGTAAAACATGTGTTGCCAAGATTCGATGTAGATGCAAGATTATGATAAAGCGTTTTAGTTGAGGGGGCTTGAATTGAAATGTTTTGCAGTCATAGGAATGGGAAGTATCGCAAAGCGGCATGTTGCTAACTTGAGGCTATTATATCCCGAAGGCAAGATCTTTGTGGTTTCTTCAAGCGGAAAAAATAAAAATGGAATAGCTGGGGCAGATGCGGTTATTGGGATGGATCAACTTATTTCTAGCAACCCTGGTTACGTTGTCGTTGCGTCTCCCGCGCCGTTTCATGTTGATACTGCGAGGATGCTTCTTGAGAGAAATATATCTGTGTTGATTGAAAAGCCGTTGGCATCTACCTATGAAACCTCAGTAGCCTTTGATGATTTCTGTAAACGAAAAAAAGGAGAGGCAAGGGTTGGTGTTGGCTATTGTTTGCGCTTTTTGCCATCAGCTCAATTCGTCAAAGAGTATCTTGAGGGAAATCACTTGGGTGCTTTGTATAACGTTGAATGTAACGTTGGTCAGTATTTGCCGGGGTGGCGAGTAGATAAATCATTTAAAGAATCTGTATCTGCGAGTAAAGCCCTTGGTGGCGGCGCGTTACTCGAGCTAAGCCATGAGCTGGACTTTTTGCTCTGGATGCTTGGTGATTTAACTTTGAAGCACAGTTGGCTTAGAAATACACACGAGTTAGGGTTGGATGTGGAAGAGATCGCTGATTTGATCCTAGTCTCCCAAAAAGGCGTTTACGTTTCTGTTCATCTTGATTTTATTCAAAAATCTACGCAACGAAAATGCGAATTTATCGGCGAAAAGGGGCGTCTGGTGTGGGATTTGGTGGAAAACTCCGTTAAGTTATACCGCTCCAAATTAGTGGAGACTCTTTACCTCGCCGTGGATTATGATAGGAATAAAATGTACGTAGATATGTTAAGGGCATTTGAAAATTTAGAGCGACAAGAGTTTGATAGAATTGCAACTGTGGAATCGTCGACGAAGGTAATGAAGCTTATTGACGAAGCGAAACAATTTAATAAATGGGGTGACATTGCTTGAAAGCTATAGCATTCATATTTGCTCGAGGTGGCTCTAAGGGGTTGCCTCAAAAGAATATTAAACTTTTGGGTGGGAAACCTTTAATTAAGTACTCAATTGAGGTTGCACTTATGACTGCAGATATTGAGCGAGTATTTGTTTCAACTGATGATAATGCAATTGCTGCTGTGGCTAGAGAGTCTGGTGCGGAGGTAATAATGCGTCCTAGCGAGTTGGCGACAGACACAAGTCCAGAATGGTTGTCATGGCGTCATGCAATTGAATATATTCAAAAGGTTTATGGAAGCTTTGACTTGTTTGTAAGCCTTCCAGCTACCAGCCCACTTAGAACTGAGTCTGATGTTAGCTCAGCAATTTCGGCGCTTATCAATCAAGATGCTGATGTTTGTATTTCTATAACCCCGTCTAATCGTAGCCCTTATTTCAATATGGTCAAACAAAAAAATGATGGAACTGTTGAATTAGTCAATATACCTGAATCTGGTGTGTGTCGTCGCCAAGACGCTCCCGAAGTTTTTGATATTACTACAGTAGTTTACACGGCTAAGCCAAACTTCATACTTAATAATAATTCGTTATTTGAGGGCAAGGTAACGAGTGTTTTAATACCGAAAGAGCGAGCAGTTGACATAGATGATATTTATGACTTCATGTTGGCTGAAGCCATTCTGAAGGAAAAAAACAGCCATGCTGGAAAATAAAACAATTTTGGTTGTTGGTGCCGCTGGCTTGCTTGGAGCTAAATTGGTTCATTCCTTGTTGCTACATAAAAGTAGTGTTGTGGCGGCAGATATAGACTTGTTTAGATTGAAAGAAAAATTAAGCGAGAACGGAGTAAATGTTGACGATTCGAGGTTGGTTTTGTCTAGTCTCGATGTAACAGACGAAGCGGCAGTGACAGAGTTTTTTAAAAGTGCACTTAACCTTAGCGGAGCAGTAAATTGTTCTTACCCTCGGAATAAAAAATATGGGGCTCATTTTCACGATGTAAAGCTAAGCGATTTTAATGAAAACATGTCTTTGCATTTGGGCTCTTCATTTTTGTTTATGCAGCAGTCGGCCGCTTACTTCAAAAAGAATCAACAGGTTTTTTCGTTGGTAAATATTGGGTCAATTTATGGTGTTGTGGCTCCTAAATTTGTAGTTTACGACAATACGAAAATGACTATGCCGGTAGAGTATGCAGCTATCAAATCAGCACTACTGCACCTTTCGAAATATGTTGTTTCTTATGTTGGTGACAGTCGGTTTAGAATAAATAGTGTCAGCCCTGGCGGAATATTTGATTCTCAGCCCGAGGAGTTTTTGAAAGCCTATAAGCAACAGACCTTAGGTAAAGGGATGTTGGATGTTGAGGATGTTGTAGGGTCGGTTATCTACTTATTGTCAGATTATTCTCGTTACGTCAATGGTCAAAATATTGTTGTAGACGATGGCTTCGTATTGTAAAAGTTTGGAGATTAAAGTGGCGAAAAAAATTTTCTGGTGCTCAACCTGTTTAAATATGTCAACACGTCCCAGGATTGGTTTTGATAAGCTTGGACGTTGCAATGCTTGCGTTTGGGCGGAAGAAAAAAAGACTCTGGATTGGGGGGCTCGTCAATCTGAATTGAAGGTATTGTTGGATAAATACAGATCATCTAATGGTACGGGGTTCGACTGTGTGGTTCCTGTAAGTGGTGGAAAAGATGGATCTTACGTCGCCTACACTCTTAAGCATAAATATGGCATGAACCCTCTAGCAATCACAGTCAGGCCTGCCTTAAGCCTTGAGTTGGGCGATCAGAACCTGACCAGCTTTATTGGTTCTGGGTTTAATCATATACATATTTCTCCGAATGCAAAGGTAATGCAAAAACTCAATAAGCTTGGTTTTATTGAGAAGGGTTTCCCGTATTACGGATGGCTAATTGCGATAAAGACTGCAGTTATTCAAACCGCTATGAATTTTAATATCCCTCTTATCTTTTATGGAGAAGACGGCGAAGTTGAATATGGAGGCTCTACAGAAAGTAAAAATAATCCTCTCTACGATATTGAGTATATGAAGCGAGTTTATTTTGAAGGCGGTTACGACAAAGTGTTTGACCTTGTACTTGCTGATTCTCAAATTAGCGCTGGCGATTTGGCTTTCTGGCGATTCCCTTCAGAACAGCAGGTAAGAACACATGACTTGGCTTTTACTCATTGGTCCTATTATGAGCCATGGGATTCATATAGAAATTATGTTGTAGCAAAAGAGCATTGCGGATTGAAGGAAAAAGAAGAGGGGACGGCGGGTACTTTCACTAATTTTGCTCAGAATGATCAAGCTTTATATTCCCTGCACGCGTATTTGATGTATTTAAAATTCGGGTTTGGTCGGGCTACTCAGGATGCAGGTATTGAGATTCGCCGTGGTGCGATGACTAGGGATCAAGCGCTTCATTTGGTCTTGGCTTACGACAATCAATATCCTTATGAATTCCTAGACTTGTATCTACAATACTATGAAATGACTAAAGACGAGTTCGATGCGGTCTTGGATAAATATGCGAATAAGGAATTATTTGAGAAGGTGGATGGTATTTGGCAACCCAAATTTACGGTAGGCGAAGAATTCGAAGTATGAAATTAGTAATCGTCGACTATGGAATGGGAAATCTGCGGTCGGTTACCAGCGCGATTCGTTATCTTGGGTATGAACAAGTTGAGATTTCTAATGATCCATTGGTTTTAAGTTGTGCAGACAAGTTGATATTGCCAGGCGTAGGTAACTATGCAAGAGCAATGAGCAGAATTAATGAACTTAATTTGACCGATATTTTACGTAGTCTTGTGTTGGCTGACAGGAAGCCAATATTAGGCATTTGTCTCGGTATGCAATTGATGGGGAAATCAAGCACTGAAGGTGGTTACAACGACGGATTATGTCTGGTCGATGGATCGGTAGAGTCGTTTGAGCTGAAGGGTCTTAAAGTTCCACATGTTGGATACAACCAAGTTGCTCCTTACCCAAATAGTAGACTTTATTCGGGGGTTTGTGCAGAACCTGATTATTATTTCACGCATAGTTTCAGAATGATGTCGCAGAAAGATATAGGTAACACTACCTGTTTTTACGGTGAACGTTTTATTGCTAGTTTTGAAGTGGAAAATATTGCAGGAGTTCAGTTTCATCCAGAGTTGAGTCAAACCAACGGCCTTAAACTTTTGAAAAATTTCATAGAGTTATTTTGATGTTACGAAATCGCCTGATTTTTGGCCTTATCTACAGTAATGGTAGTTTTATGCAGAGTCGAAATTTTCGACTGCAGCGTGTTGGGGATATCAATTGGCTAGAAAAAAATTATAAATTTCAAAAAATATCTTTTTCTTTAGATGAATTGGTGGTTTTTGATGCAACAAAAGGTGCAAAAAATATTGAGAAATTTTCGCAAGTTGTGAGTCAATTGGTGGAAGACGTATTCATTCCAATTGCCGCAGGGGGCGGCATCAGAAAAATTGGAGATGCAGAGCTTCTATTTAATAGTGGTGCAGATAAGGTAATTCTTAATTCACCTCTTTATGATGACCCAAAACTTGCAGAAGAAATTGTAAATCGCTATGGCTCACAAAGTTTGGTTGCGTCAGTTGATTATAAGGTGATAAATGATGTACCTGTTGTGCATATTCATGACGGTGTTACGCCAATCGAAAAATCCTTGGATGATTATTTAACTTATTTAGAGTCTCTCGGCGTAGGAGAAATTATTTTTAATTCGATTGATAAGGACGGCACTGGTTTTGGGTACGACCTTGAAAATATTAAAAAATATGCGAAATCAATCAGTGTACCTTTTATCGTCATGGGTGGTGCAGGAAATAAATTTCATTTAAGTTCTGGTTTGTCGATTGATGGAGTATCTGCTGTCGCAACGGCTAATTTATTTAATTTTATTGGGGATGGATTGCCAATTGCGCGAAGTTACATGTTAGAGCATAACGGAAACCTCGCGAGGTGGGACTAATGTTTGTATTATTTAAAGAAATTTGCAAAAAAATAACTTTTTGCATGCGTGCGGATCGTATTGGTCCCGATATGCCTTTTACTCATTGGAAGTTACATTTTAGGTCTTCGATGACCAAGCTCTGCAAGAAAAAATTTAAATTTTTTGCAGAAGGTGCAGATTTTAGGGCGGGAGCATACGCAGTCTATTGTTCGAATATATCTATTGGAAGAAATGTTGTTGTAAGGCCAGGGACTATGATGTTTGCTGACGAGTTTGCGCAAATTACGATAGAAGATAACGTAATGATGGGGGCTGGAGTACATTTTTATGTGAATAATCACAAGTTTGATCGACGAGATATTCCGTTGATTGATCAAGGTTATTATCCATCCGAAGGAATAACAGTAAAGGAAGGTGCATGGATAGGCGCAAACGCAATTTTGCTACCAGGTGTAGTAATTGGGAGAAATAGTGTAGTGGGTGCCGGATCTATCGTAACGCAAAGCGTCCCAGATTTTGCAGTTGCAGTTGGTTCGCCTTGCAAAGTAAAGCGTTTTATTGAAGAGCAGGGATTAGCTTAGTTGAGACATTTTTTAAAGAAAATTTTCATCTAAATTAAATGCTTTGTAGTTTATGAATATTATTTGTGTTTCTTTTTGAAAAGATCACAAGCATTTTCTTTTAGAGCAAAAAAGATTAATTGATCAACATAGGTGTAAGTGTGAATAATATCCTAAGTACGCAAAAGGCAATGTCAGAAATAGATGTCGCTGTAGTCGGTGTAGGGCGAATGGGCGTAAGACATATACAAGCGATAAAAAATCTAGGGATGAATTTAATTGCAGTTGCTGATATTTCGCCAGCTTCACTGAATTCGGCATCTTCGAATTTTGATGTTAAGACTGAGAATTGTTTTTTGGATGCGGAAGAAATGTTGCATGTCACTAAGCCAAAGGCGTTGGTAATTTCAACAACTGCACCATCACACGCCAAATTGGTTTGTTTGGCTGCAGAGTTGGGGGTTAAGTATATTTTATGTGAAAAGCCTATGGCTTGTTCTTTAGAAGAAGTAGCTTTAATGCAAGCTGCTTGCAAGAAAGCAGGAGCGCTATTGGCGATAAATCATCAAATGCGTTTTATGCCTCATTATAATCGTGTCAAGGAACTTGTTTCTTCCAAAGAGCTTGGTCCTTTGTCGAGTGTTATAGTTGCAGGATCGAATTTTGGATTGGCAATGAATGCGAGTCACTACTTTGAAATGTTTAGATACATCACTGACTCATATATCTCCAAATTAAGAGCTTGGTTTGAAGCTGTTGAACTTGAGAATCCGCGAGGGCCCGAGTTTAAAGATTGTTCTGGCCGAGTCCTCGCCCAAAATGACCTTGGGGTTTCCTTGTATATAGATTTTTCTGCTGCTGCTGGGCATGGTTTGCAGTTAGTTTTTATTTGTCGCAATGGACAAATATCAGTTGACGAAATTACTGGTGATATTCGTGCTTCTGTTCGTAAAGAAGAGCATCGAAATGTATCGACCTCTCGATACGGTATGCCTGCTGATGTTTCCAACTTTACAGTCGAACCTACCGATACGGTCGCACCAACTATGGAATTGTGGCTTGCTATGATTAGAGGCAGTGATTTCCCAGATGGAAATGTTGGTGCCTATGTAATTAATTGTCTTGTTGCTGCACACTATTCAAATGCAAAAGGCGGAGCAGAGATCTTAGTTGGCGGAGCACAAGAGAATCCAAGTCATAAATATAAATGGGCTTAGGCGGATTAACAAAATGAAGAAATGGAAAGTTGCAATTGTTGGCGCTGGATACATGGCTCGCGAACATGCTAGAGCATTTGCATCATTGGAAAATGTTGAAATTGTAGGTATTTGTAGTCGTACCGTTTTGCGTGCTGAAGAGTTGGCGATAAATTTTCAGACAAAAGTGTTTGGCAATATTGCAGAAATGTATGATCAGACACGAGCTGATCTCGTTGTGGTAGCAGTGAACGAACTCTCGATGTTAAATGTGTGCATGGAGTGTTTTAATTATCCGTGGTTATGTTTTCTTGAAAAACCTGTTGGTATTGACTTGAAAGAGGCAGAGAAAATTTTAACTGCAGCATGCGGCACAAATACTCGAGCATTTGTGGCGTTAAATCGGCGTTCATATTCCTCCACGCGACAAGCTCTTGAAAAGGTGCAGCAACATGATGGTGTGAGGTTGATCTCAATCACCGATCAACAAGATATGGTTGCTGCAAGAGAGTACAGAACTCCAGAGGCAGTCGTACGTAATTTCATGTACGCAAATTCTATACATTTAATTGATTATTTGTCCCTCTTTGGGCGTGGTGATGTTGTTAATGTAGAGTCCACCTTGCCCTGGAATCAAGATAGTCCTGGTTTCGTTGTCTCTACCATACATTTTTCAAGTGGTGATGTAGGTGTGTATCAGGCCGTTTGGGATGGGCCAGGCCCTTGGTCGGTTTCCGTTACCAATTCTGGTGTGCGTGTGGAAATGCGGCCGCTTGAGTTTCTGTCGGTACAATGTCGTGGTGAACGTAAATCCTTGCCCATTTCCCCCGATGAAATTGATAGTCAATTTAAACCTGGTTTGCATTATCAAGCAGAGCAGCTGATTGATGCTCTGGATGGGAAACAAACTGATCTGGCTTCGCTTGAAGAATCGGTTCGTTCGATGAGATTGTGTGCTGCCATATATGGATTGGATTAGTTTTAATATGCAATCAAGTTGGTGCTTTCTAGAGAGTTTTAAGTTGAATATAGTAAAACTGTGATTTGTTATTTTGAGCGTAATTTTTTGGTTCGATAGATGAGTTGGAGTTTTTTAATTTTTGATTGGACAGATAATAAATGAAGACATTTTTTATAGCGGAAGCTGGGGTTAATCATAATGGAAGTGAAGAGCTTGCTTTACAACTTGTAGAGACAGCAAAGAAGTGCGGAGCTGATGCCGTAAAATTTCAAACGTTTTCGGCAGACAAACTTGTTCAAAAAGGTGCTGCCAAAGCCGAATACCAAAAAGATGCAACTGGTTCAGGTGATCAGTATTCAATGCTTAAAAAGTTGGAAATGTCAGAGGAGCTGCATCTTAAGCTTGTTAAGCGATGCGAAGAATTAAATATTGAATTTATGTCTACACCCTTTGATGAAGAAGCTGCCAATTTTCTGGTAAGCATTGGAATGAAACATATCAAAGTTCCTTCAGGTGAAATTACAAATCATCCATTTTTATCCTTTTTAGCAAAAAAAAATCTACCCATTATTTTGTCAACTGGAATGGCGACTTTAGATGAAATTGTTGACGCAGTAAATGTTATCAAGCGAGAAAGGGAGTTGAGTACATTTAATGCTCCACTTGATTCAATTCTCACAATACTGCATTGCACTTCGAATTATCCTGCGGCTTTAGAAGATGTCAATTTGAGAGCAATGAATACAATTAGAGAGAAAACGGGGCTCCCAGTAGGATATTCCGATCATACTTTGGGAATTACCGTCTCTACCGCGGCGGTTGCAATGGGCGCAACGGTAATTGAAAAACATTTTACATTAGATCGCAATCTACCGGGGCCTGACCAAAAAGCATCTCTAGAACCATCAGAATTAAGTGCACTAATCTCGCAAATTCGTGACGTTGAAAAAGCCTTGGGCTCGCCGGTTAAACAACCCAGTGAAAGTGAGTTGCCGATTCGTGCTCTTGTTAGAAGAAGTGTTACTTTGATAGGTGACATGAAAATTGGCCAAACGATAAGTGAGAGGGATGTGCAACTACTTAGACCAGGAAATGGCATACCTCCAATGGATTTACACAAGGTAATTGGTCGCCAATTGCAAAAAAATATTGAAGGTGGTTCTACCTTGCAATGGTCGGATTTGAAATGATGCAAGACGTCCGTAAAATTTGCTATTTGTCAGGTACCCGCGCTGACTTTGGTTTGATGAAGTCGGCATTGTGTGCGATTAATGATAGTCCATCTTTTTCGTTGACGATAATTGCTACAGGTATGCACCTCTCGGCAAAGTTTGGGAATACCATCAACGAAATTAAAGCGGCTGGTTTAAATGTTGCCGCTGAAATTCCAGTTCCGATTGAAACAATGACGGGCTCTGAGATGGCTCATAATATAGCGAAGATTCTTGATGGCTGTGTTTCTGCTTTAGAAGAAATTAAACCTGACATGTTAATGATTTTAGGTGATAGAGGGGAAATGCTCGCCGCTGCACTTGCAGCAATTCATTTGAATATTCCGGTAGTACATATTCATGGTGGTGAGCGTTCAGGTACTGTTGATGAGCCTGTACGTCATGCGATCAGTAAGCTTTCACATTTTCACTTTGTTTCCACTTTGGAGGCGCATGACCGCCTTATTAAAATGGGTGAACTAAAGCAAAATATTTATATTACGGGTGCGCCAGGCTTGGACGGACTGAAAAAATTGGTAACCTACGATCGTGAAGAATTATTTAATGAGCTGCAATTGGATTTAAATAAGCCGGTGTCATTATTGGTTTTTCATCCTGTTTTGCAAGAAGCTGATTTGGCTGGTGAAGCTGCGACCAGCATTTTAAATTCTTTAATAAACAGAAATGTGCAAGTAATTGCGTTGAGGCCGAATTCGGATGCTGGAAGTGTTGAGATTCTAAAAGTATTGGAAGCTTTTAAGGGTAATAATTTTGTTAGAGTTGTAACCCACTTTCCTCGAGAGAAATTTGCTTCTTGGATGGCTGCCGCAGATCTTATGATCGGAAATTCAAGTGCAGGAATAATTGAGGCTGCTTCATTTGGGATTCCGGTTATTAATGTTGGCTTGCGTCAAAACCTACGCGAGCGAAATATAAATACAATTGACGTTGGCTTAAATAGTAAAGATATAGAGATCGCCATTGATAGTGCGTTAAATCATAGACGATATGATTCTGTGAATGTGTATGGTGATGGAAAAACTACCACTAAAATTTTAGCCTTGTTAGGTAGGCTTCCACTTGATAAGTACGTACTTTATAAAACAAATGCATACTAAATTATTATTTTTGGTCGGTGCTGGTGGCCACGGAAAAGTCGTTCTTGATGCGATATTTCTTAATGGCTTTCTAAAAGACAGCATCCGTGTAACAGACGGTTCAGATTCTCTTCGTGACACAATGTTTTTGGGATGTCGTGTTCAAGTTCCGGCAATATCAAACGATATGAGCGAACAGCTATTTCATTTGGCAATTGGAAACAGTGAGGCGAGAGAAAATTTATTTGTTGAATTAAAAAAAATAAATGCTACTCCACGCACTATCCTGCATCCAATGGCATCAATATCTCAGTTTTCAAAAATTTATGAAGGTGTTTTTGTGGCGGCAAAAGCAGTTATAGCCGCTAACTCAGTGATAGGGCAATGCACGATTGTTAATCACGGAGCCATTGTTGATCATGACTGTGTTGTAGGTAATTTTTCACATGTGGCCCCTAATGCAACACTCGCTGGTGGCGTAACTATAGGCTCTCACGTACTTATTGGTGCTGGCGCTAACGTTCTTCCAGGTATAACAATTGGAGACCATGCAATTATTGGTGCTGGTGCTGTGGTTACTGAAAATGTTAATTCGGGAGAAACTCGTGTTGGAGTTCCCGCAATATTAAAAACTAGGAGTTAACGTGGTAGATATCAGAGATATTTCTGTTAATCGTAAAATGAGTCTTCGCACTGCTTTGTCAATGTTAGATAAAACTGCATTAGGACTGCTTTTACTAGTGGGTGAGGACGGCAAGTTTGAGAGAACTGTCACTGATGGAGATATTCGGCGATTGTTTCTTTCGGGGGCTCAGATTGACGATACCTTAGAGTCTCTTCCAAAGATAAATTCTCGTGTTGTCCCAGAAGGTACATCGCGCCGTGATGCGTTGAATTTGATGAATCAAAATGTTATTAGTCATTTGCCGGTCGTTAATCGATTGGGGCAAGCAGTAGCAATTTTGGATCGCAAAGAGATCGATGGGCAGATTTTACTGTCGACTCCTCACATGGGCGATTTTGAAAAAGAATTTGTTGATGAAGCATTTCGCACTAATTGGATTGCTCCTCTTGGGCCCAACGTCGACGCTTTTGAAAAGGAGATCGCTGAGTTAGTTGGTGTAAAACATGCGGCTGCGCTTAGTTCCGGGACTGCGGCAATACATTTAGCGCTACGATTGCTAGGAGTTGGTGTAGGTGATTTAGTGTTTTGTTCTACTCTCACATTTGCAGCCAGTGCTAACCCAATTATCTATCAAAATGCCGAGCCTGTATTTATCGATTCCGATGACGAGAGTTGGAATATGTCTCCTATTGCTCTCGAAAAAGCATTTGATTGGGCTAAAAAGCAAAATAAACTTCCAAAGGCTGTGATAGTTGTAAATTTATATGGTCAAAGTGCAGACATGGATGTACTGATTGGGATTTGTAAAAAGTATTCCGTTCCTGTGATTGAAGATGCCGCTGAATCTTTGGGGGCAAAATACAAAGGTAAATCGAGTGGTACATTTGGAGATTTAGGAATTTATTCTTTTAATGGCAATAAAATAATTACCACGTCTGGCGGCGGGATGTTGGTTTCTAATAATAAGGATTATATTGAAAAAGCGAGATTTCTTGCAACTCAAGCGCGAGATCCTGCACCCTATTACCAACACTCTGAGCTTGGTTTTAATTATCGGATGAGTAATATACTGGCAGGTGTTGGCCGGGGGCAATTGAAAGTTCTTGAAGAAAGAGTCAATTCACGCAGATCAATTTTTGCGAGATATAGGGAGGGACTATCTGATGTTAATTCAATTGAGTGGATGCCAGAGCCTGAGTGGAGTTACTCCACGCATTGGCTTTCGGCTATGTGTATTAAAGGGGCCGAGCGAGAAGGCAGAGCATTAGAAGTTATAAATAAATTATACTCAAATTTAATTGAAGCTCGCCCCTTGTGGAAGCCAATGCATTTGCAGCCATTTTACAGCAAGTATAATTACTTTACTCATGGACAAAGTTCCGTTTCTGACAGGCTTTTTCAATCGGGTATTTGCCTGCCATCCAGTTCAAATATGTCTGATAAAGATTTGGATAGAGTTATTGATGAATTAAGAAAGTATTTTCACTAGAATCCGCACCATTTTGACAAGGAGCTTTTCTATGTTTGATCATAGAGCAATTAAATCTGTTGTCTACAAACTCACTATTATGGTTGCAGTATCATTATTTTCTGCATGTGGTGGAAACAACAGCAATGTGTCGTCCAGTAGCCTAAGCTCCAATACCAGCCTTGGCAATAGCGAGAGCTCCGTAAGCAGCACAGAATCAACTTCAAGTAGCATTTACTCAACTTCAAACTCCAGTAGTAGCATTGCAAACGAAGTTAATGTTGTAATTAATTATCCTACTACTATATCAATGGTTGGCGAAGATAACATTACAATTTATGGAAGTATTGACAGCACAGACAAAGACATAGGGCTTTTAACCGTAAATGGCGTTGCTGCAACTACTCTTGATAATTTTGCCAATTGGAAAGCAACTGTTCCGTTGGTTATTGGCTACAACACACTTCAAATTGATGTTGATGGAATCAACGTTGCCCATATTGTTGTACGCCGATATACAACACGAATTCCTCCAGAGCATCCTGAACGTCAGCAATCTTTCTATTACGAACCAGAGGGTCTTGTTCTAAATGAATTGACCAGTCAGCTACTTTGGATTGATAAACACCATAAGGGCTTGGTTGGCGTAGATTTAAATACAGGAGCGAGTAGTGTTCTCTTTCCAAACATTAGCAATATAATTACGCCAACCGATCTTGTACTGGACGCCACAAATAACAAATTATTTGTAACGGATTCTGGATCGCGAGCGGTACTTGAAATTGATCTCAGTAATGGTTCACACAGAATAGTTTCAGCGCAAGGTATTCCAGATGATGCTAATTTATTGATTAATCCGCAAGCTTTAGTGCTGGATAGTTCCAACAACCGTATATTAGTAGTAGATTCAAACTCTGTGATCGCAGTAAGTTTGGATAATGGTGTCCGTACAATTATTTCCAATATCTTGAACTCAGATAATGGTACTGAGTTTATGAATCCTACTGATATGATTCTTGATCAAACAAATGAACGAGTCATAATTTCAGATTATGATACTGGCTCGCTAATTGCCGTTAATCTAATTAATGGAGCACGCGAAAATTTAGCTTCAGGTGTGAATTGGGCAACAGATTTGGTGCTGGATACTGACGGGGAACGCGTCTTTGTTCTTAGCAGTCGAATAGAAATTGCGGTTGTTAATCCAATAAGTGAAGCAAGTATAACTTCTGTCAATTTAGATCTAACCAAAGAATTGGTTTTTACTAATTTTGGCCCGCGATGGTTTATAGATTTTCTAGGTCGATACCGAGATATTTGGCCTCATGCAAAGCCCGCAGGAATGGTGCTCGATAGCCAAAATCGCCGATTGTTTGTTGTTGACGAGGTAAATGGTGTTTTTATAGTGCAGTTAGATAGTTTAGAAAAGGCTCACCTATTTAAGTGATTGCTTGATTTGAAAACGATGCGTGTCTGCTTGCTAACTTAGGTCGGTTTGGATTTCTACAATGGTGAAGTCAAAATATTTTTCAAATAAGTTTTTATACACATGTGTTCCGATATTGGTGTCATAGCTTGGCATATTTTTCTTGGGGGAGGATTAAGTGATATTCATTCATGATAGCGCAATAGTTGATGAAGGAGCTGTAGTTGGTGATTTTACTTCGATTTGGCATTTTGCTCATGTGGAAGGGAAGGCTGTGATTGGTGAAAATTGTAACCTCGGTCAAAATGTGTATGTTGGAAATTCTGCAATTGTGGGTAATGCATGTCGACTTGGAAATTCAGTTTCGGTTTTTTCTCATGTAGAACTTGAAGACTTTGTATTTTGTGCACCTTTTATGGTGTTTACTCACATTGGATTTCCAAGAGCAAATGTAAATAGAAGAGGTGTTTTCAAAAAAACCTTAGTTCGAAAAGGCGTCACGTTGGGAGCGAACTCAACAGTTGTACCGGGTCTCACGATCGGAGAGGGGACTTTTCTTGCGGCAGGCTCAACGCTTACAAAAAACACCTTGGATTGGAGTTTAATGATCGGTTCCCCCGCGAGACATATTGGCTGGGTAAGTGCATTTGGTGAGAAAATAGATCTGCCTTTGTCAGGGATTGGTACTTGGAAATGTAAACATACTGGAGATATATATCATTTGAACGCCGAGATTCTGACTCGAGAGCCAGGACCTGTCGATATGTTGTCCTATAAGAGTGGACAAAAATTAGAGCGGTTAACCTGTTTGGAGTAATTGTGAATGCTAAATGTTTTGTATCTTGACGGTGTTGGACCTTTTGGTGGGGCTTCAAGAAGTTTGTTTGAGGCGGTAAAGGTATTGAGTGGAAAATCAGTCAATGCTTACTTTCTCGTCGCTAGGGGAACAGCGTCAGATTTTTATAGTACTGTGGCGAAAGATATTATGACCACTGTCGGACTTACGAGATTTGATAATACTCGCTACAGTTACTACAGAAAACTTCGTTGGATTGTTTTATTGCGCGAAGTGTTTCATATTCCATTCATGTTTTTAAGTTTGAGGAAAGCAAAAAAAAAATGGGGTAACAGCATTGATTTAATACATGTAAATGAAATTACGGAAATTATTCCAGGTCTACTTGCGAAATGGATGTTTAAAGTTCCTTTGGTGATACATGTGCGATCTCTCCAGCGAGAAGACGAAAAATCCATTAGATGCAAGTATATTAATTGGGCATTATTGAAATATGCAGATGCAATAATTGCTATCAATGAAAACACTCGAGCTACGTTGCCTAAAGATATGAATGTTGACGTTGTTCAAAACTCGTTTACGTCTCAGCCATCGAAAAATCCTGACCTGTCTATGCTGCAAAAGTTAAATGCATTGAGATCTCACACAGTTAAGATTGGTTTTGTTGGGAATCTTCAAGTCTCTAAAGGTCTTTATGATTTGCTGGAAGCAGCGAGAATTGTTTTGAGCAAGAATAAGAATGTAGATTTTGTCATTGTGGGTGGTGATGCAAATAGATTTGTAGGCTTTAAGCAGTGGGTTCTTGAGTTATTAGGATTAGCTCAAGACGTTCGCAAAAATTTAACTGAAAAAATAGCATCATATGAACTACAAAGTAGTTTCCATTTGCTTGGGGCTACAACAGATATACAGCCCGTTTACGAAATGATAGATGTAGTTTGTTTTCCATCACATTATGACGCACCAGGCCGACCTGTATTTGAAGCTGCTTTCTCTGCAGTACCAAGTATTGTTTGCGTTACGCATCCTAAATCTGACACCCTAATTGACTACGAAACCGGCATTGCAATTCCTGCAAAAGATCCGGAAAAGTTGGCAGCAGCGATTCTATTTTTTGTGGAAAACCCGAAAGAGATCGTGAGAATGGGAAAATGCGCGGCCAAATTGGCAGAAGAAAATTTCTCTCCCGCGTGTAATGCTGCCAGGCTCCTTACGATTTATAATCGAATTTCTAAAGATGGAGATTCGGGTGAGTAATGGTAAGCCAACCTTCTTAAAATCAGGACTGATTTACACTTTTGCCAATATTGCAACAGCTGCAGTGCCGTTTCTGCTTTTGCCACTTCTGACCAGAGTTCTTACGCCCACGGAATACTCTAGTGTAGTAAATTTTTCGTTATTGGTAACACTTTTCGCAGCATTCGCTGGACTAAATGTGCACGGAGCTTTGAGTGTAATTTGGTTTAAGCAAGGAAGGGAAGAATTTCCGTCTTTCGTTTTTACCGCGGTTGTATTGGCAGTTGCCAGTACCGCGATCATGATGATACTTCCTGTCCTAATCTTTGACTCTGCGAACGAAAACACTTGGTGGATGAATCATTTTACCCTTGCGCTAGCGGCACTTACCGCAGGGTGCAACGTGATTTTTCAGTGTAGGCTTGTGTTATGGCAATGCCAACAAAAACCGATGCTTAGTGCATACGCACAAGTTTTTTTCAGCTTGTTCAATGTTGGTTTGTCGTTACTTTTAGTTCTTGTTTTGTTTATGGGAGCGGACGGTAGAAATATAGCTATTGCCTTTTCATCTTTTATAGCAGCGATAGTTGCCATACTATGTTTTATAGTATTTCGGGAAATTAATCTGGCATTTTCCTTTGAAAAAGCTAAGACGCTATTGGTGTTTGGCCTGCCACTTGTCTTACATGTTGTTGCAGGTGTTTTGTTGAGTGCCGCAGATAGGTGGATAATTGCGATTAAGTTAGACCCATATTCGCTTGGCATTTATGGGGCCGGAGCTCAGCTTGGTATGACGATGACTCTTTTGGCTGACGCTTTTGTGAAAGCATACGGACCATGGATTTACTCGAAGTTAGCATCAGATAACTCAACAGATAAATCTACAGCTGTTGGTGCAATATACGTCACTATTCCAGGATTTATTGTTGGTTCCTTTTTTTTGGGATTCGGACTAAAAATGGTTGGCTCTATAATATTAGGGCCTGAGTACTTGGCTTCGCTGGATATTCTCTTTTGGTTTACTTTGGGGGGGGCATTTAATGGAGCATATGTGTGTGTTTCAGTTCTATTTTTTTTCAATGGTAGAACCGGTCTTCTCTCACTTACAACTATTTCAGCTGCAATTATTGGTACACTATTTACTTGGTATTTGGTTGGAAGCTTTGGTGTGACTGGAGCTGCTGTTGGATTTATGACATCGCAAGTGCTGCTTGCAGTATTTGTATTTTTGATGGCGCTAAAGTATTTCAACCTTCCATGGGGGCAGCCGATCGCCGCATTGCGCTGCTGGCACGCAGCTTCCTTCCGTGGGCGGCATTAATACAGCGTACATCGATTTTTCAGAGATTTTAACCGTGTTTGCTCCTCGAGGAGAGGAGCTTTCGACGTACAAATGAAGTTGGTAACTATGAGTAGCGATCTAAATATAAAAAGGTTTTTAGTATTTGAGAAAGAGAACGATCTCTTTAGTCTTCGGATGAATGGCTGGTCAATATGGCGCGTAATGAGAAACTCTGTCTTCAGGGCAAATCGTGCTTTGCCAATTAATGAACTAAATCGACCTCCATATAGGCGTATATTACAGGCAGCATTGGCCACATTAAAATTTTGTGTGCTGATTGTTTGCAGAAAAAAATGCAATATATTGGTAAAAACTTGTCAGTCAGGCCTGCGTTTAAAGGAAGGAGATAAATACAAGGATATCTACTTTGATAGTATTCTGCCATATTATCAGCATGTTAAATTAGAAGAGAAAAATAATGCCAAATTTGATCTACAATCGCGAAATGCCGCCTTCCCTTCTTCACTTGACCCCGTTTTTTTTACTTTTTGGGGGAAGGTATTAGGCTTTCTATTTCCTGTAAAACAAAAAGAGCAATGTAAAAAAATTTCAACCCTGCTTAACCAAAAGTTAGGTTTAGAAATAAGTGAAAAGTTCTTGCTCATGAGAATTTCTACGGTCTACTGGCAAGCTAAATTGTATGGAGTTCTATTGAGCAGCGTGAAGCCAGCAGTAGTTCTAGTAAGCGATACTGGTGAGTATGCGCTAAAATTAGCCTGTTGTGAGTATGATATAAAAATGGTTGAACTCCAACATGGCGTTTTTGATTCGGATCATCCAGATGCAATTCCATATTGGGTTGTTGGCTCTAATTGTGAGCTGTTGCTGCCTGATTTATTGGCATGCAAAGGTGATTTTTGGCTTGAGGCATTAAAATACACTCGGCAAGGAGAGCTAGCGATTTCGGTTGGCAATAATTTAATTGATGCCTTTAGAATGGACATGGAGAAAACTAAAAAATGTAAAAATAAAAATCATCTAAGTGTAGTAGTAACTTCTCAAGGACTTGATTCAGAAAATTTGGTCCTATGGATAAAGGAAATTGGAGAGCAACTTAAATTGTTTAATGTTGAATGGACGGTCTCTCTAAAATTACATCCTGCATATGATTCCAACAAAGAAGCTGTGTACAAGCTATGGACTGTCAATATGCCGGTTGAGGTAATTCCGGGAAGCTGCCATCCCAGCCTGTTTGAACTGCTTGTAGAAGCTGATGCTCATCTAAGTATATCCTCCGCTAGTCATTTTGATGCTTTAGCATTAGGAGTTCCTAGTATTGTAATTCCACTAACTGATGCTGAGACAATTCAAAAGTATACGAATGAAAACTATTTTTTTTATTCCAATAGCCCGTTACATGCCGCCCAGATACTTCATCAGTTAAAATCAAAACATACGAATAAGGATTTTTCATATAAATACTCCGAGCCCAACTTCGTAGCCAATATGAAAAGGATTGTTGGTTAGTCCTATGGCGCTGATCTCACGTAATTTCAATACTGACAAATCTAAGTGGTTCAATCCATATCTGTTGTTTCTTCTGGTGTCGGCATGTGTCTTAATGACTTACACTCAGTTGGAAACTTTAGATAGTAAATTCTCCTATTGGTTGTTAATTCTTTCGGCTATTTTTTTTCCACTGCTTAGTCTGAAGGGGCTTCTAAATGCAACGAAAAGGCAAGCCGGGCTTGTGGTTTTATTTTTATTGATCTCAGGTGTGTGGTTTCTGCTCAGGGGGGATTTAAAAGTTGTAATGCAATTGGGACTATTCACATTGGGGATCCTGTGGATTTCCTCTAAAAATGCTTCTTTGCACATCAGCTCCTTGACCCTGGTATATTTACTCCTTGTTGTTATTGGAATAGCTGTAAATTTCACAACACAAATCAGTCCTTATGGGCTCCTCCCAGGCAACACCGCCCCTGACTTTGGTGTATGGCGAGTATCATTCTATCCAAACATCGCTTACACAGGGTTACTTTCACTGGCTCTAGTTCTTGTCTTAACTCAAACTTCTAGGGTTGCCGCTCAGCACCCTTTTGTTTTAATTGTTGCAATTTACTTTTTAGTTTTTTCAATTGTTCGGACGGCAATAATTGGTGTATGTGTCTATATGCTGCTTCGCTGGTGGTTCGCGAAATTTGGGGACCGGATGGGGAAAATGATTTTGTTTTGGGCTACATTAACTTCAGCAGTTATCCTGAATATAGTTATAGCCTATTCTCCAGCGATTGTCGTTGGACTCCAAAATCTACCACTAATTTCAGAAATATTCTTACAGGGAAAAGCTGAGCTGTCACTAGAAGAAATTTACAACCAAATATATAGGCCTTGGTTATGGCAACAACAAATTAGTTTTTTTATAAATAGCCCCTACTTTATGGGTCTTGGGACTTTTGAATTTGCCGACATCGTATCTGTTGATTCTGTGAGTCAAATTGTAAGCGCCGGAACAGAGTCGTTGTTAACAAGAATGTTGTCAATATATGGCTTACCTACAATTCTATTTCTGAGTTTCCTGTTGATTCAGTTGAAAAAACATTGTAATGCTCGTGATTATTGGGCCTGTGCGTGTTTTCCAGTTGTTATACTTTTGATGATGAATTGGGGAAGCGTATTCCATCCGACTGATGCGATGTTT